>DASWHY010000258.1:0-4345 GCA_036397955.1 Thermoanaerobaculia bacterium
CGTTGCCCTCTGGACCGCCGCGGCGGCCCTCGTGGGAGCCTTGCCGACGCGCCGGTGGGGAGGCGACGGCGCGCTGGCCGCGATGGCCGCCGGCTGCGGCATCAGCGCGCTGGGCTCGGCGCTGGGGGGATTGAGGCTGGCGCGGCTTCCCGCCGCGCCGACGGAGGCGCCGGCCCGGGCGATCGCCGCCGCGTCCGTGCGCCTCTTCACCACCCTGGCGCTGGGACTCGCAGCGGCGCTCTCCGGACGCTTCGCGACCGCGCCGCTGCTCGTCTGGCTGGCCGTGAACTACGTCCTGCTGTTGATACCCGACACCCGCTACGCCGTGAAGGCGTCGGGCGACGCGAACGCGAAGAGGTCCTGACCGTGGCAGCCGATCCGCTCGAGCACGTGGTGCGCCACCGGCTGGTGAGCAAGCCCGCCGACCTGGGCTTCCTCACCCCGGACGGCCGGATCACCATCCTCGACAACCACATCCTGATGATCATCGTGGCCGGCCTGCTGCTCGTCGTCCTCGTGCCCCTCGCCGTGCGCAAGCGCCGCGGCGCCGACCCGGTCGGGCGCCACGTGCCGGCCGGCGCGGGCAACGCCCTCGAAGCAATCTGCGCCTACTTGCGCAAGGAGGTCGCCGAGCCGGCGCTCGGCGAGCACACCGACCGCTTCATCAAGTTCCTCTGGACCATCTTCTTCTTCGTCCTGACGATCAACCTCCTCGGCCTGCTGCCGATCGCGGCGCTCGCCGGCCTCGGCGGCGCCCACATCGGCGGCACCGCCACCGGCAACATCTGGGTGACCGCGACCCTCGCCATCGTCACCATGGTGATGATGGTCGCCAACGGCTTCCGCCTGGGCGGCAAGCACTACGTCGCCCATTTCTGCCCGGGGCCGCTGTGGCTCGCGCCGCTGCTGGTGCCGGTCGAGATCATCGGCCTCTTCGCGCGCATCTTCGCCCTCGCCGTCCGCCTCTTCGCCAACATGATCGCCGGCCACATCCTGCTCGCCGTGCTGCTCAGCTTCATCCTCTCCGCCGGCAGCGCGATGGGCGCGGCCGGCGGCTTCGCGGTGGCGGTGCCGGTGGTCGTGGGGAGTGTCGCGATCACCATGCTGGAGCTCTTCGTGGCCTTCCTCCAGGCCTTCATCTTCACCTTCCTGACCGCGATCTTCATCGGCACCTCCGTCGTCGTGCACGAGGAGCACGCCGAGGCCCATTGAACGCATCCACCCTTTGCCCGAAAGGACGCCCGCGACCATGAACCAGAAGACCGTCTCGAAGCTCGCCCTGCTCGCCATCGGGCTGGGTCTGGTGATGATGCTGCTGCCCGCCCTGCCCGCCGCCGCCCAGGAGGCCGAGGCCGGAGCGGCCGCGACCGCCGCCGACGAGCCCTCGTACTTCCTCACGACGCGCGGCGCCGGCAAGCTCGGCGGCGCGATCGGCGCCGGGCTGGCGATCATGGGCGGCGCCGCCGGCGTCGGCCGCATCGGCGCCAGCGCCGTCGAGTCGATGGCCCGCCAGCCCGAGGCGGCCGGCCGCATCAACACCGCGATGATCGTCACCGCCGCCATGGTCGAGGGCGCGGCGCTCTTCGCCATCGTCGTCGGCCTGCTCGCGGCGCTCGTCGCCTGACGATGCGCGCGCGGCTCACCGCAGCGGCCGCCTTCCTGCTGGCGCGGGCGGCGGCCGCCGCCGAAGAGGCGGGGCACGCCGCCGGCGAGGGGTCGAGCAACCTCTTCGCCGGCGACCTCGGCAACGCCATCTGGACGCTGGCGATCTTCCTCATCGTCCTCTTCGTCCTCGGCAAGTACGCCTGGGGGCCGATCCTGGGGGCGATGCAGGCGCGCGAGAGCTTCATCCGCGAGGCGCTCGAGCGGGCGAAGCAGGACCGCGAGGCGGCCGAGGCGCGGCTGCGCGAGTACGAGGAGCGGCTGGCGACGGCGCGCGCCGAGGCCTCGGCGATCGTCGACGAGGGGCGGCGCGACGCCGAGGTGGTCAAACGCCAGGTGCTCGAGGAGGCGCGGCAGGAGGGGGACAAGTTGATCGCGCGCGCCAAGCGCGAGATCCAGATTGCCACCGACACCGCGACCAAGGAGCTCTACACCCTCTCGGCGCGCCTCGCCACCGACATGGCCGGCCGCGTCCTCGGCCGCGAGCTGACGCCCGGCGACCACGAGCGGCTGATCGCCGAGTCGATCGACGGTCTCGACGCGATGCCGAGGCATTAGGCGTGGCAGGCTTCGACGAGCGGCAGCTCGCCCTGGCGCGGGTCTACGCCCGCGCGCTCCTGGCGTTGACCGAGGAGCGCGGGGAGTCCGAGCGCGTCGAGGCGGAGCTGGCGGAGCTCGCCCGCCTCCTCGACCGCGACCCGGAGTTCGCCGAGTTCGCCGGCAGTCCCCTGGTGGACAACGAGCGGCGCCGGGAGAGCCTCGAGACGCTCTTCCGCGGCAGGGCGAGCGACCTCCTGGTCGACGCCCTCCAGGTGCTCAACCGGAAGGGGCGGCTGGGGCTCCTGCGCACGCTCGCCGAGGCCTACCGCCGCGAGCTGCGCGCGGCGCGCGGCCTCGTGGACGTCAAGGTGCGGACGGCGGTGCCGCTTCCGCCGCCGCTGCGGGAGCGGCTCGTCGAGGCCGTGCGGCGTTGGAGCGGCGGCACGCCGGAGCTCCAGGAAGTGGTCGATCCGCAGGTCCTCGGCGGCCTGGTCGTCGAGCTGCAAGGACGGAAGCTGGACGCCAGCCTCGCCGCGCGGCTGCGCGAGCTGGGCGCGGCGCTGGCGCGGCGGGCCTCGGAGGAGATCCTGAAGCGGCGCTCGGCGCCGGCCGCATCCGAGGCGTAACCCATTGCGGAGAACCGAAGAATGAGATTCAACGTCGACGAGATCGCGTCCGTCATCACCGAGGAGATCCGCCAGTACCGCGCCGAGGTGGACATGGCGGAGGTCGGGCGGGTGCTCGAGGTGGGCGACGGCATCGCGCGCATCTACGGCCTCACCGGCGCCATGGCGGGGGAGCGGATCGAGTTCCGGAACGGCGCCTTCGGCCAGGTCTTCAACCTGGAGGAGAGCTCGGTGGGCGCCGTCGTCCTGGGCGACTACCTGGGCATCCGCGAGGGCGACGAGGTGCGGCGCACCGGCGAGCTGCTCTCGGTGCCGGTCGGGCCCGAGCTGATCGGCCGCATCGTCGACCCGCTGGGCCGGCCGCTCGACGGCAAGGGCGTGATCGAGACCCCGCACCGGCGCCCCTTGGAGTTCAAGGCGCCGGGCATCGCCGAGCGCCAGCCGGTCAACGAGCCGCTGCAGACCGGGATCAAGGCCATCGACTCGATGATCCCGATCGGCCGCGGCCAGCGCGAGCTGATCATCGGCGACCGTAAGACCGGCAAGACCGCGATCGCCATCGACACCATCCTGAACCAGCGCGGCGGCGACGTCGTCTGCGTCTACGTCGCCATCGGCCAGAAGGAATCGACGGTCGTCGGCATCGTCGAGAAGCTGCGCGATCACGGCGCCCTCGACTACACGATCGTCATCTCGGCCTCCGCCGCCGACCCGTCGCCGCTGCAGTACATCGCCCCCTACGCCGGCGCGGCGATGGCCGAGTACTTCATGTACCGGGAGGGGCGGGCGACGCTCTGCGTCTACGACGACCTGTCGAAGCAGGCGCAGTCCTACCGCCAGCTGTCGCTGCTGCTGCGCCGGCCGCCGGGGCGCGAGGCCTATCCCGGCGACGTCTTCTACCTCCACTCGCGCCTGCTCGAGCGCAGCGTCAAGCTGCGCGAGGAGTACGGCGTCGTGCCGCAGGAGACGCCGGAGGGCTCGACCGACCGCGCCGCCGCGCGCCGGCACCCTGAGGGCTTCGCCGCCGCCGCGGAGCACCGCCCGGACGACGCCGCGGGCCTCTACCACCGGCCGCACGGGCGGCAGAAGGCGGAGGCCTGGCTCGCCACGCTCGCCGACGCCGACCGCTACCGCGTCCACCGCTTCCCCGACAGCGGCGGCTCGCTGACGGCGCTGCCGATCATCGAGACCCTCGAGGGCGAAGTCGCGGCCTACATCCCGACCAACGTCATCTCGATCACCGACGGCCAGATCTACCTCGAGCCCGACCTCTTCTTCGCCGGCGTGCGGCCGGCGGTCAACGTCGGCATCTCGGTGTCGCGCGTCGGCGGCAACGCGCAGCGCAAGGCGATGAAGAAGATCGCAGGGTCCCTCCGCCTCGACCTCGCCGCCTTCCGCGACCTCGAGGCCTTCGCCCAGCTCGGCACCGAGCTCGACCCGGCCACCCAGCGCCAGCTCGACCGCGGGCTGCGGATGGTCGAGCTGTTGAAGCAGCCGCAGTACCGGCCCTATCCGCT
>DASWHY010000259.1:0-4683 GCA_036397955.1 Thermoanaerobaculia bacterium
CCTCCTCGTCGCCGCGCTCGAGGAAGGCCGCGACGAGAAGGCGGTCGTCGGTCGTTGCCGTACGGTCGCTCACCCGGGGCTCGTGGATGCTACTCGCGCCGGATCGCCACCACCTCGACGGCGCCGCCGCGCGCCAGCGCCGGGCAGCCGCCGGCGACCGCCAGGGCCTCCTCCACGTCGCGCGCGGTGATCAGGAAGTAGCCGCCGGCCGAGGGCGCCGAGCCGGCGCGGCGGGGGGCCATACCCGCGCCGGCCGCGGTGAGGACGGTGGCCTCCGGCGCCAGCTCGTCGGCCTCGAGGAGGCGCCCCTCCTCGTGCAGGCGGGTCGCCCAAGCGCGATAGGCGCCGACGACCTGCTCGCGGTCGGCCTCCGGCGCGTCGTCGCCGCGGATGAGCAGCAGAAAGCGCGGCGCTTCGGCCGCCGCTGGCGCGGGAGTTTCCGCCGCAGGGGGAGCGGCGGTGGCGGTGCCCGCCGTCACGGCGAGCAGGACGAGGATGGGGAGCGACGCTCTGAACATGCCCGGACCTCCTCGGCGCCCGCCGTGCGGCCGGGACCCTCCCGCCGCCGAGGCGCCGTCTCACGGGAGTGAGGCGCGCGCCGCGGGCGGAGGGTTGCACGGCGCCTCGCGGGCCCCTCGACGCGCGTGCCGGCAGAGGGCGCCTCGGGCGGGATTCTTTTCGATCGGTGGTCCAATCGATAATAATGGCGGGTGCTACTTGCGTGGCCGCAAACAAAGCAACCCGTGACCGACTCCACCAAACGCCGATCGCACGGCCGCCGGGTGCCCTGCTCCGGCGGCTACCGGGCTTTTGTACCGGCTCCGCTCCCGCCTCGCATCGAGTGGAGCGCCGGCCTGGCCTCCCGGCTGTCGGAGGCGGACCGGGCGATCGGGCGGCTCGCGGGCGAGGGCCGCCGGCTGCCGAATCCGCACCTGCTCCTGCGTCCGTTCATCCGCCGCGAGGCCGTGCTCTCGAGCCGCATCGAAGGCACGCAAGCGACTCTCGGCGAGCTGCTCGCCGCCGAGGCCGGGGCGGTAGTGGAGCGGAGTCCTGCGGATCTCCGGGAGGTCGCCAACTACGTGGTGGCCCTCGAAGAGGGTCTCGAAAGCCTGCGCGACCTGCCTCTGTCGCTGCGGCTCGTACGCGAGCTCCACGGGAAGCTCATGCACGGCGTGCGCGGCGACGCCGCCACGCCCGGCGAGCTCCGACGCAGCCAGAACTGGATCGGGCCCCCCGGGTGCACGCTGACCGACGCCGTCTACGTGCCGCCGCCCGCTGATCGGCTGATGGAGTGCCTCGGTTCCTGGGAGAAGTTCCTGCACGATGACTCCCTGCCGCCGCTCGTCCACGCCGCGCTCGCGCACGCGCAGTTCGAAGCGATCCACCCGTTCCTCGACGGCAACGGCCGCGTCGGGCGGTTGCTCATCACCTTTCTGCTCGTCGAGAAGGGCGTTCTTCCGACGCCGCTGCTCTACCTGAGCGCCTTCTTCGAGGCCACGCGGGAGGAGTACTACGCGCGCCTCCTCGCCGTGACCGAGAAGGGCGAGTGGGAGGAATGGCTGGCCTACTTCCTCACCGGAGCTGCGCAGCAAGCCGATGACGCCCTCGGCAGGATCCGGCGCATCGACGACCTGCTCCTGCGCTGGCGCGAACAGCTCACCAAGTCGCCCTCCCGGCTTCCCGAGAAGGCGATCGAGCTTTTCACCGAGAACCCCTACTGGACCGTGAGCAAGTTAGCCGAGAGGCTTGGAGTGGCCTTCACCACCGCCCAGCGCGCGATCGACCGATTGGAGGCGGCGGGAATTGTCGCTCTGGCGTCCGAGGCTAAACGCAACCGCGTGTATTGCGCGCGATCCATCCTCGAGATCCTGGAGGAGCCGCCGCGAATCGCCTCCGCCCAGCGCGTACGGCGGCGGGGGCGGCGAGCATGACGGCTCTCAGCTCCCCAACGCCGCCCGCCGCTCCTTGTTGTCTCGGGCGCGGCGCTGGGCGAGGAGCTCGCCGGCGCGGTCGAAGAGGCCCAAGGCGGCGGCGATCTGCTTGTCGCCCTGCGACATCACGCGGTGGCGGGCCTCCTGGCCGAAGGCGGTGTTGAGCACCTCGCCGCGGATCTGGAGCACCGAGTAGTCGCCCGAGCCGGGCGCGGCGAAGGCCTCCTCGACCTCCTGGGCGGTGGCCATCTTCTCGCTGATCAGCCAGCGCTTGAACTCCTCCAGCACCGCCGGCGCCGGCTTCCAGTCGGGCGAGCGCACTTTCTGTCGGCCGTAGAACTCGACCGCGAAGTTGACGTAGGCGTTGCGCGCCAAGAGGAACTGCTCGAAGGGTGAGAGCTCCTCGGCCTCGACCTCGACGTCCGGGGTGATGCCGCCGCCGCCGTAGACCTTGCGTCCGAGGTCGGTGCGGAAGACCTCCCCCGCGCGCTGATCGCCGGGCTTGGGGGCGCCGGCGCCGTTGTGGGTGTAGTAGTCGAAGAAGGAGGTGTAGTCGCGCTGGATCAGCCGCCCGGACGGCGTGTAGTACTTGGCGGTGGTGAGCGCCAGCCCCGAGCCGTAGGAGAGGCTGAAGACGGTCTGCACCAGGCCCTTGCCCCAGCTCGGCTGGCCGGCGATCAGGCCGACGTCGTGGTCCTGGATGGCGCCGGAGAGGATCTCCGCCGCCGAGGCGGTGCCCTCGTTGACCAGCACCACGACCGGGAGGTTGAGCTCCGGGTACTTGCCGGTCGCGTGGAAGCTCTGGTGCGACTCGCGGGTGCGCCCCTTGGTCTCGACGATCAGGCTGCCCTCGGGGAGGAACTGATCGGAGACCTCGATCGCCTGGTCGAGCAGCCCGCCGCCGTTGTTGCGCAGGTCGACGAGCAGCCGTTTCATCCCCTTCTCGCGCAGCCCGCCGATGGCCTGCGCCACTTCCCTGCCGGTGCCGCGCGAGAACTCGGACAGCTGGATGTAGCCGGTCTGCGCGTCGAGCATGTAGGACTGGCGCACCGTGGTCTGCGGGATCTCGGCGCGGGTGATCGACATCTCCAGCGGCTCGGCGAGGCCCCGCCGCGCGACGGTGATCGTGACCGACGTCCCCTTCGGCCCCTTGAGCTTCTGCACCGCCTCGTCGAGGGTCATCGTCTCGGTGGGCTCGCCTTCGATGGTGGCGATCACGTCGCCGGCCTGGACGCCGCGGCGCGACGCCGGGCTGCCCTCGATCGGCGAGATGACGGTGAGCTGGCTGTCGCGGATGCCGACCAGGATGCCGAGCCCGTAGAAGCTGCTCTGTTGCTTCTCGCGCATGCCGGAGTAGGCCTCCGGCGTCAGGAAGCTGGTGTGCGGGTCGAGGGTGCGGAGCATCCCCTGGACCGAGGCGTAGACCAGGTCGCGGTAGCTGACCTCGGCGCCGTAGCGGTCGTGGGCCGTGTTGACCAGTTCGGTGTAGAGCCGCAGCGTGTCGCGCGCCTCGTCGGTCAGGGCGAGCAGGCGGTCGCCGAAGAGGCCGCCCAGGAGGAGCGAAAGGGTGAAGAGGACGATGGCGGCGATCTTCCAGGGGCGCTTCATGGCCGGCATTTTACCAGAGGCCCGTGCTTGACTTGGGTTGGCCGAGACCCGAAGATGGCTGGCCGGAGGTCTTCCCCCGATGGGCCCGCTGGGCGTCCCCGAGATGCTGTTCATTCTGGTGCTGATCCTCCTGATCTTCGGGCCGAAGCGGCTGCCCGAGATGGGGCGGATGGTGGGGAAGGGCCTGGGGGAGTTCCGGCGCGCCTCGAACGAGCTCAAGCGCTCGATCCAGACCGAGCTGTCGTTGGAGGAGCTGGAGGAAGGGCCGGCGCGGCCGCGGCCGCTGGCGGCCGCGGCCACGGTCGCCGCGGTTCCGGAGCCGGGCGCCCCGGCGGCGACCGTGGCGCAGGAGCCCGCCCCCCTCCCGGGGATGGAGGAGGAGCCGGCCGCCGCGGCGCCCGCCGCCTCGCCCATCGTCCCCGAGTAGCTCCCCGCCCCGCCGCATGCCCGTCGCCCGCCACCCCGCTCCGCGCGAGGAGCTGCCCACGATGGGGCTCCTCCAGCACCTCGAGGAGCTGCGCAACCGCATCCTCTGGTCGCTCGTCGCGCTGATCGTCGTCTTTCTGCCCTGCTGGTACTTCATCGAGCCGATCTGCGACTTCCTCGAGGCGCCGATCAAGCCGTTCCTGACCGACGGCCGGGAGCTGGCGGTGACCAGCGTCACCGAGGCCTTCCTGGTCAAGTTCAAGGTGGCGGCCCTGGTGTCGCTCTTCCTCGCCGCGCCCTGGGTGCTCTACCAGCTCTGGCGTTTCGTCGCCCCCGGGCTCTACCGGCGCGAGAAGATGTATGCCATCCCCTTTATCGGCGCCGGCACGCTCTTCTTCCTCGCCGGCGGCGCCTTCGCCTACTACGTGGCCTTCCCGATGGCGGTCGAGTTCCTGCTCGGCATGGGGGAGCGCTACATGCTCCTCATCACCGCACGCAGCTACCTCGGCTTCCTGATGACGATGATGCTGGGGCTCGGGCTGATGTTCGAGCTGCCGATCTTCATCTTCCTGCTCTGCGCGATCGGCGTCACCACGCCGCGCTTCCTGATGCGCCATTTCCGCTGGGCGGTGGTGCTGATCTTCACCGCCGCCGCGATCATCACCCCCACCCCCGACATGGTGAACCTGATGATCTTCGCCCTGCCGACGCTCGCCCT
>DASWHY010000260.1:0-1910 GCA_036397955.1 Thermoanaerobaculia bacterium
CGGCTGGGTGATCGTCGGGTCGTCCACCTCGCTGTGGCCGTGGCGGCGGTAGCCGATCAAGTCGACGATCACGTCGTCGGCGAAGGCGGCGCGGTAGTCGACCGCCATCGCCGCCGCCTTGGCGACCGCTTCGAGCTCCTCGCCGTTGACGTGGAAGACCGGGATCGGCAGCCGCCGCGCGACGTCGGAGGCGAAGCGCGAGGAGTGCAGGTTCTTGGGCTCGGTGGTGAAGCCGATCAGGTTGTTGACGATGACGTGGATCGTGCCGCCGACGTCGAAGCCGGCGAGGTCCGCCATGTTGAGCGTCTCGGCGAGCACACCCTGGCCGGCGAAGGCGGCGTCGCCGTGGAGCAGGATCGGCACCACCTGGCGCCGCGCGTCGCCGCCGCCGCGCCGCGTCTGCTTGGCGCGCACGCGGCCGACGGCGATCGGATCGACCGCCTCGAGGTGGCTGGGGTTGGAGACCAGGTGGATCGCCAGCTCGCGGCCGTTGCGGGCGCGGAAGGCGCCGGTCGCGCCCATGTGGTACTTGACGTCGCCGGCCCCCATGACGCTGCGCGGATCGACGTCCTCGAAGCCGGCGAAGATCTCGGCCGCCGGCCGGCCGACGGTGTGGACCATGACGTTGAGCCGCCCGCGGTGGCTCATCGCCAAGACCACCTGCTCGGCCTGGCGCGCGGCGCAGCCTTCGAGCATCTCGGTGAGCAGCGGCAGCAGGGCGTCCACCCCTTCGATCGAGAAGCGTTTGGTGCCGAGGTAACGGGCCTGGAGGACCTGCTCGAAGAGGTCGGCCTGCATCAGCTCTTCGAGGACGCGGTCGCGGTCGACCGCCGGCGCCGGCCCTTCCATCCGCTCCTGCACCCAGCGGCGCCGCTCGGGGTCGGGGATGTGCATGAACTCGGCGCCGATCGGCCCCGCGTACCAGGCGCGGGCGCGCTCGGCGGCGGCTGTCTCGGCGGGATCGAGCCCCGGCAGCGGCTCCGGCGCCAGCCGGTCGAGCGGGTCGAGGTCCGCCGCCAGGTACCCCCAGCGGCGGAACGCCTCGAGCACGCGCTCCTCCGTCCCCTCCGCCCGCTGGGCCTCCAGAATCGCCTGGCTCATGTCCACGGGCGGAGGATAACGGATGGGGACGGGGCGACGGCGGACGGCCCTTCCGCGTATCTTGCATGTCGGCGCACGGCGCGCCGGCGAGCCCCCTTGGAGAGCCCGATGTCCGCAGCGCGCCTCGTCCTCCCCCTCCTCGCCGCCGCTCTGCTCCTCGCGCCGCCCGCGCACGGGCAGTCCGAGAACCTCCTGGTCAACCCCGACTTCGACCACGACCTGTCCGGCTGGACGCCGAGCGCCCCCGAGGGCGCCGTCTGGAGTGCGGTCGACGCCGCCGGCGATCCGGCCTCGGGCTCCGCCCTCCTCGTCCGCCAATATCTGCTGCTCACCTCAGCCGGGATCCCGGTCGTCGCCGGCGATCGGTACCGGCTCGCCGGCCAGACCCTGTTCGGCGCCGCCGACGCCGGCGGCGGGGCCTTCTTCCGCGTCCGCTGGCACGGGCCCGCCTGCCTGGGGCTGCTGCGGGAGGACGTCTTCGGGCGCCTGCTCGGGCAGTCAGGCGAAGGCTGGGCCGAGAGCGCGCGGGCTTTCGCCGCTCCCGCCGGGGCGGCTTGCGGCACCGTCGGGGTCGGCGTCGCCGCCATACGTCCCGTGACCTTCGAAGCGCACTTCGACCGGCTCCGCTTCGAGCCCTTCGAGCCGACCTGCGAGCCCACGGAGACGGTACTCTGCCTCAACGGCGGGCGCTACCGCGTGGAGGTCTCGTGGCAGATCGCGGCCGGCGACACCGGCCCCGGCCACGCCGTGCCGCTCACCGGCGACTCCGGCGCCTTCTGGTTCTTCGGGCCCGACAACCTCGAGCTGAT
>DASWHY010000261.1:0-3856 GCA_036397955.1 Thermoanaerobaculia bacterium
CGTCGTAGGAGCCGTCGTCGAGCTGCTCGCTCAGGGCGTTGATCTCGAGCACCCGCGGCTCGGCCTGCACGCCGATGCGGCGGAGCTGCTCCTGGATCATCACCGTGGCGTCGGCCCGCTGCTGGTTGCCGCTGTTGGTCACCAGCTCGAAGGCGAAGGGCTTGCCGTCCTTGTCGAGCAGGCCGTCGCCGTTGCGGTCGCGCCAGCCGTGCCGAGCGAGGAGGCGCCGCGCCTCCTGCGGGTCGTAAGGCAGGGGTTGCAGGCGCGGGTGGTGCGCCCAGACCTCGGTGACGATCGGCGAGGAGCCGATCCGCGCCAGCTCCCCCCAGAGGCTGTCGACGATCGTCCGGCGGTCGATGGCCAGGGCCAGCGCCCGGCGCACCTCGGGGTGTGCGAAGCGGGGGTCTTCGTTGTTCCAGGCGACGAAGACGAAGAGCTTGAACCAGTAGGCGACGAGCTGGAGGTCGGGATCGGCGCGCACGGCCGGCACGTCGGTGGCGGAGAGGCTGGGAGTGAAATGGACCTCGCCGTTGCGCAGCATGGCGAGCATGGCGCTCTGGTCCGGCACCACCCGCATGACCACCTTGTCGAGGTAGGGGAGGGCGGGGTCGTAGAAGCGCAGGTTGCGCACCAGCACGATCTCTTGCTGCGGCGTCCACGACTGGAGGAGGAAGGGACCGTTCGTCACCAGCCGCTCGCGGAACCAGTCGGCGTTCTTCTGCCACTCCGCGAACGGCAGCTTCTCCCAGGCGTGCTTGGGGAGGATCACCCCCTCGTTGGCGTCGAGGAGCTGCTTGCTGTAGGCCGCGCGGAAGTGGAAGAGCACGGTGTGCGGGTCCACCACCTCGACGTCGGTGATCCCCTCTTTGGCCGGCAGCTCCCCCCAGCCGACGTCGGGATCGGTCTGCGCCTGCCAGGTCCAGCGCACGTCCTCGGCGGTGACCGCCACGCCGTCGCTCCACGCCACGTCGTCGCGCAGGTGGAAGGTCAAGACCCTGCGGTCGGGGGAGAACTCCCAGCGCTCGGCGAGCTGCGGCTCGAAGGTCGGCGGGTGCTCGGCGAAGTCCCCCTGCTCCTGCACCAGGTGGAGGAAGATCTGGAAGAGGAGCTCGTCGTTGACGTTGTTCGCCGGGACGATCAGCTCGTTGACCCCGTTGATGTCCGAGCCCCACCCGATGACCGCGGTGCCGCCGCGCACCGGCCGCGCGGCCGCGGGCGGGGAGCCGTCGGGCGCGGCGTTGGCGGCGCCCTCGCCACCGTCCCGCGGCCGGCAGCCGCCGGCGGCGAGCCCGGCGCCGGCCAGGCACACGGCGAGCGCCACCGCAAGGGGCCACGGCCGTAGGCGGAAAAGGGGCGGGCGCATGGGCGAGCGGTCATGGTAGCCGCCCGCTCCGGCAGGGTCAAACCGAAAGCGGTTATCCTGCCTCCATGCTCGCGGCGCCGGCCTCCACGACCCCCCGCCGGCTGCTCGTCGGGCTCCTGCTCTTCGGGCTCTTCGTCCTCTTCGACATCGCCCTTTTCGGCTGGCTGATCTTCCGCTCGCTGTCGCAGCGGGAGATCGAGCGGGTGCTGCTGGAGACCCGCTCGGAGGCCGAGAGCCTGGCGCGGCAGATCGAGGAGCGCGCCGAGCGGCAGGGCAACGACCTCTTCACCGCCGTCGCCCTGGAGCGCGAGACCCAGACCTACATCGACTCCGTCCTCCGCCGGCGCGACATCGTGCGCACGGTCGAGATCCGCGACCGCCAGGGGACGCTGGTCTTTCGCACCACCAGCGAGTACCCGCTCCAGGTCGATCCGCCGGCGCGGTCCTTGCCGGGCGCGCCGGAGGTGCCGCTGCGCCTGCCGTCCGACCCCGACGCCTTCGGCGCGCGCGAGGAGCGGCTGGAGGAGACGCGGATGGAGTCCTACTACGTGCCGCGAGTCGAGGTGCCGATCGGCAATCTCGGGCAGCTCGAGATCGGCATCAGCGACGCGGAGATCCGGCGGCGCACCGCGGTCCTGCGGCGCGAGCTGGTGCGCCAGGCGGTCTGGATCGGCCTGGTGACCGTCCTCCTCCTGCTCACCGCCGCAGCCGCGCTCTGGCGCCTCTTGCGCCGCTCGCAGCGCGCCGAGGCGCGGGCGGCGGAGACGGCGCGCATGGCCTACGTCGGCACCCTCGCCTCCGGCCTGGCGCACGAGATCCGCAACCCGCTCAACTCCCTCAACCTCAACATGCAGATGCTGGAGGAGGAGATCGCGGCGCACGGCCGGCCGCCGTCGGGCCCCCGCCTGCTGGCCATCACCCGCAGCGAGATCGGTCGCCTCGAGCGGCTGGTCACCGACTTCCTGGCCTACGCCAAGCCGCGCCCGCTGGAGCCCGAGGACGTGCCGGCCGTCGCGCCCCTGGAGCGAGTGCACGAGGTGCTGGCGGCGGAGGCGGCGCGGCGCGGCGTGCGGCTGGAGGTGGTCGACCTGAGCGGCGGCGCGCGCCTGCGCGCCGACCCGGCGCAGCTCCACCAGGCGCTCCTCAACCTCGCCCGCAACGCCCTCACCGCCGCCGAGGAGGGCGCCCGTTCGCCGCGCGTGCGCCTCACCGCCGTCCGCGAGGGCGACGAGGTGCTCCTCGAGGTCGCGGACAGCGGCCCCGGCGTCCCGCCCGCCGAGCGGCCGCGGATCTTCGACCTCTTCTACTCGACGCGCAAGGGCGGCACCGGCCTGGGCCTCGCGATCGTCGAGCGGATCGTCAAGGCGCACGGCGGGAGAGTTGCCGTGCGCAGCGAGCCGGGGGAGGGGGCGGTCTTCGCCGTCGCGCTGCCGGCCGTCGCCGAGGGGCCGCAGCCCTCAGCCGCCCGCGAGGCGGAACAGCCTGGCGTGGCGGTCGGCGTAGACCTCTAGGAAGAGCCGCCGGAAGGCGGGGTCGGCCCCGAGCCCGTAGTCCCACCCCCGCACGAGGAGCAGGTGGTCGGCGCCCATGGCGCGGAGCCGTGCGTGGAACGCCGCCGGGTCGCTGACCAGCGGCAGGACCTCGCCGAAGGCGGCCGAGCCCAACCAATCGCCGAGGAACCGCCCGCGCGCGTAGTAGGTGGAGTTCTCGGCGTGGAGGGCGTAGACGGTGTAGTCGTTGCCGTGTCGGCGGTCGAGGAAGCGGAGCGCGGAGTAGGCGGGCAGAGCGCGGGCCAGGTAACTCTCGCGCGCCGCGGCGGTGAGCGGGGGCGTCCCCTGGCGGGCGATGCGCCAGCCGGCGTAGAGCCAGCCGGGGAGGAAACAGCACGCGGCCAGGAGCGCCGCGAGAGCCGCCCGGCGGCGGGGCGCGGCGCGCTCGACGAGCGGGAGGAGCGCCTCGGCGGTGGCGAGGCTGGCGAGCGGCAGCACCGGCACCAGGTAGCGGGCGTCCGGCGGCAGGAGCGGGAAGACCGCGGCGTAAGCCGCTGCCGGCAGGAGGAGCCGGCGCACGCGCGGCCGGCGCGCGACCCCCCACGCCAGCGCGGGCAGCGCCAGCAGGTAGAGCGGCGAGAGGGGCGGCTGGCGGTTGGCTCGCTGCCGCTCGAAGACGAGGTCCCAAGGGAGGAGCGGCAGGCGGGCGTAGCGGCGGACGAGCGCGGCGGCGGCATCGCTGCGCGGCAGGTCGCCCGGCGCGATGGGCGTGCTCCACGCCGACTCGCCGAAGAGGCCCGCGGCGTACGGGAAGACGGGATTGCCGGTGCGGAGGGTGATCCGCGCGTAGGCCGGGAGGAGGGCGGCGAGCGCCAGCGCGACGTAGAGGGCGGCCGCGCGCAGCCGCCGTCCGCGCCCGGCGCGCAGGAGCGCTTCGACCCCGAGCCAGACGACGAAGAAGAGGCCGAGGTATTTGACCGCCGCCGCGCTGCCGGCGAAGAAG
>DASWHY010000262.1:0-6117 GCA_036397955.1 Thermoanaerobaculia bacterium
GCCCCGGCCAGGCGGTCGGCGATCCCTACTTCGGCGGCGAGGGGCCGGAGCGCGCGACCTGCACCCAGTGCGGCGGCTGCATGGTGGGATGCCGGCACCACGCCAAGAACACCCTCGACAAGAACTACCTCTGGTTCGCCGAGAAGCTCGGCGCCGAGGTGCTTCCCGAAACCAAGGCGACCCGCGTCGAGCCGCTCGCCGGCCCCGGCGGGCACGGCCCCGGCTACCGGCTCCACCTCGAATCGACGACCCGCAAGCTGCGCAAGGGGCGGCGGACGGTGGCCGCGCGCGGCGTCGTCTTCGCCGCCGGCGCGCTGGGCACCGTCGATCTCCTGCTGCGCAGCCGCGAGGCCGGGACGCTGCCGCGCCTCTCCCTCGCCCTCGGCCGCTTCGTGCGCACCAACAGCGAGGTCCTGTGCGGCTTCACCGCCCGCAGCGGCGAGGTGGACTACTCGAAGGGGCTCGCCATCACCAGCGGGTTCCACCCCTCCGACGACACCTACATGGAGGTCGTCCGCTACCCCAGCGGCTCGGACGCCATGGGGCTCCTCGGCACCATCCTGACCGACGACGGCACCCGCCTCACCCGCCCGCTGCGCTGGCTCGGCAACTGCGCCCGCCACCCCGTCGACTTCGTGCGCACCTGGAAGCTCACCGGCTGGGCGCGGCGCTCGACGATCCTGCTGGTGATGCAGACCCTCGACAGCTCGCTGGCGCTGGTGCGCGCCCGCCGCTGGTTCTGGCCCTTCCGCAAGGCGCTGACCAGCCGCGTCGAGCCGGGGCAGCCGCCGGTGCCGACCTTCATCCCGATCGCCAACCAGGCGGCGCGCACCCTCGCCGCGAAGATCGACGCCTTCCCGTCGAGCGCGATCAACGAGGTGCTCCTGAACGTCCCGACGACGGCCCACCTGATGGGCGGCGCGACGATGGGCTCGACACCCGACGAGGGAGTGGTGGACGCCGCCAACCGCGTCTTCGGCTACGACGAGCTGTACGTGGTGGACGGTGCGGCGATCCCGGCGAACCTGGGGGTCAATCCCAGCCTGACGATCACCGCCCTGGCCGAGCACGCGATGAGCCACGTGCCGCCGAAGGACCCCACCCGCGGCCTCGCCCACCTGCCGCCGCAGGCCCGCGCCGCCGCGCCGGCGCCCGAGCCGGCTTCGCTCCTCAGCCGCTGATCCCGCGCCCGGCGAGGGCCGGCCCTCGACCGATCAGAGCGGCGGCTTGCCGACCAGGGCGACGTTGATCTCGCCGACGCCGCAGTCGACCTTGATCGCCGCCTCGCCCTTCCCCTTGCGCCAGTGCAGCTCCTTGGCGATGAAGCCCTTGCCCGCCTGCTTGCCGTGCGAAGTCGAGAGGTCCGCCTCGCCGACGCCGACGTCGAGATCCACCCTGCCCACCGCGTGCTCCGGCATCGAGACGTGGACCTCGCCGACGCCGAGGTCGATCGCCACGTCGCGCTCCATGCCGCTGACCTTGAGCTCGCCGACGCCGAGGTCGCAGCGCAGGGCGAGGAAGCGCGGCACCTGGACCTTGGCGCGCGCCTCCAGCCCGCGCCCGCTCACCCGCGGCCAGTGGGCGAGCTCGACGCGCAGGCGCTCGTCGCTCACCTTCCCCACCAACCGCACCTGGTGCGCCGCCTCCTGGCAGGAGCGGCTGCGCCTGGTCTCGCAGGCGAGGTCGACCTTGACGACGAGGTCGCGGCCGTCGTGCGCGGCGACGATCACCTGGCCCACCGGGAACTCCAGCTCGACCAGCTCGACGCCGGCGCAGGCGAAGCGCGCGTCGAGGGTGCGGACCGCCGGCCTCTCGCCGCCGGCGGCCGCCGCGGCGGGGACCAGCAGGGCGAGGAGCGTGAAGAGGGCCTGGCGCATGGTGTCCCTCATACGGCCGGCGGCGCCAAAGGTTTGGGTGGAGGCACCCCCCTTGCAACGGCCCCTCGGCAGCGCCGCCCGCCCAAGGGCGGCAAGCCAAGGAGGTTCCTCCTCATGCACGGCATCGGGACTCTACGCCACGGGACGGCGGCGGCCCTCCTCGCGCTGGCCTTCGCCGCCGCGGCCTGCTCGACCAATCCGGCGACCGGCAAGAAGCAGCTGGCAATGATGGGCCAGGGGCAGGAGGTCGAGATGGGGCGCCAGGCGGACCAGGAGATCGCCGCCACCATGGGGCTCTATCCGGACGAGAAGGTGCAGGCCTACGTCGACCGCATCGGCAAGGCGCTCGCCGCCAAGTCCGAACGGCCCGACCTCCCCTGGACCTTCCGCGTCCTCGACGACCCGATCGTCAACGCCTTCGCCCTGCCGGGCGGCTACGTCTACGTCACCCGCGGGCTGATGACCCACTTGACCTCCGAGGCCGAGCTGGCCTCGGTCCTCGGCCACGAGATCGGCCACATCACCGGCCGCCACACGGTGGAGCGCCTGTCGAAGACGCAGCTCGCCTCGCTCGGGCTGGCCGTCGGCATGATCCTCCAGCCCGAGCTGCGCAACTACGGCGACCTGGCGCAGGCCGGCCTCGGGCTCCTCTTCTTGAAGTACAGCCGCGACGACGAGCGCGAGGCCGACTCGCTGGGCCTCCGCTACCTCTCCGCCGGCGACTACGACCCGCAGGAGATGGTGGAGGTCTTCGACGTGCTGCGGCGGGTCAGCGCGCAGCAGAAGCAGGGGCGGGTGCCCGGCTGGCTCGCCACCCACCCGACGCCGGAGGACCGCATCCAGCGGATCTCGGCGGCGGTGGCGAAGCTCCCCGATCCCGGCGACGACCGGATCGTGGCGCGCGAGCGCTACCTCCAGGCGGTGGACGGCGTCGTCTTCGGCGACAACCCGCGCGAGGGCTACTTCCGCGGCAACACCTTCATCCAGCCCGAGCTCGGCTTCCAGATCACCTTTCCGCCGGGGTGGAAGCCGAGCAACCAGAAGCAGGCGGTGGGGGCGATCAGCCCGGGCGAGGACGCCGTCGTCGTCCTCACCCTCTCCGGCCGCAGCTCGCCCGAGCAGGCGGCGCGCGAGTTCTTCAGCCAGCAGGGTGTGCAGCAGGGACCGGCGCTGCGCGCCAGCATCGGCGGCCTGCCGGCGGTGGCCAACGTCTTCGGCGTCGCGCGGCAGCAGCAGGCGAGCCTGCAGGGGATCGCCGCCTTCGTCGAGCTGAGCGGCAAGGTCTACCAGCTCCTCGGCTACACCACGGAGAACCGCTGGAACGGCTACGACGCGGTGCTCTCCGGCGCCATCGCCAGCTTCGAGCGGGTGACCGACCGCCGGGCGCTCGACGTCCAGCCGAAGCGAGTGGACGTGGTGACCCTGCCGAGCGCCATGACGCTCGAGGAGTTCGCGCGCCGCTACCCCTCGACGGTCGACCTCGAGACCCTGGCCATCATCAACCACGTCGAAGGCCACGAGCGGCTCCCCGCCGGGACGGAGGTCAAGCGCGTGGTCGGAGGGGAGCTGCCGGCGTAGCCGTCGCTCCTTCGCCGCCGGACCACGAGCGCGCCCTCCGGCGGCGTGCTCGTCGTTTATTTCTGGTATACTTTTCTGCGTCATCGACAAGACAGGATCGCTCTGCGGCGCGGGTCGCCCTGCGCCGCCTGCCCGTGAACTCCACGTCCATCGAGGAGAGAGCATCATGAGGAAGAACCTCGTCGTTTCGTGCATCGCGCTGGCCGGCATGGCCTTCGCCGCGGCGCCGGCCGCGGCGGTCATCTGGAGCCAGCCCGACGGCAACGCGCACCCCTACGTCGGGCTCGCCGTCTTCGACGTCGGCGGCGTCCCCTCCCACCGCTGCTCCGGCACGCTGCTCACGTCCACCGTCTTCCTGACCGCCGGCCACTGCACCTTCGGCACCGACGACGCGCGGGTCTGGTTCGAGTCGCCGATCGCTGACCCGAGCTACCCCTTCGGCGGCGGCACCTCGGTCGGCGGCACGCCCTTCACGCACCCGGACTTCAACAACTTCGCCGGCTTCCCGAACACCAGCGACGTCGGCATCATCGTCCTCGACAGCCCGGTCGTCATGGGCACCTACGGGGCGCTGCCGGCCATCGGCGCCATCAACAGTCTCGCCACCCAGCGCGGGCAGCAGGACCAGCACTTCACCATCGTCGGCTACGGCCTCCAGGCCGTGATCCCGTCGCTCATGGCCGACCTGGAGCGCCGCCAGGGGATCCCGATGCTGGTGGAGCTCAACAGCGCCAACACCGGCGGCTTCAACATCCACCTCTCCGGCAATCCGGGCAGCCACGCGCCCGGCGGCGCCTGCTTCGGCGACTCCGGCGGGCCGTCGCTCATCGGCACTTCGAACGTGGTGGCAGGCGTCGGGTCGTTCGTGCTGAACCAGAACTGCGTCGGCGCCGGCTTCTACTACCGGGTGGACACCGAGCACGCGCAGGACTTCATCGACGGCTTCCTCCCCTAGAGGGCAAAACGTGTCGCCGCCGCGGCGGGAATACACCCCGCCGCGGCGGCGGACCCCTCCCGCGGCGTGACTAGCGGCCCGGCGGCGTTCCCCAACCGCCCCCGCCGGGGGTCTCCAGCACCAGCCGGTCCCCCGGCAGGACCTCGCGGGCATCGACGGACCCCAGCTCCTCGATCGCCCCCGAGGCGCGGATCAATTGCTGGCGCCCGCGGGCTCCCGGCTCCCCGCCAGCGGACCCGTACGGGCGCTCCACCCGGTGCTGGGTCAGGAGCGACAGCGACATCGGCGCCAGGAACGTGATCTCGCGCACCGCGCCGTCGCCGCCGGCGTAGCGCCCGGCGCCGCCCGAGCCGCGGCGCACGGCGAAGCGCGCGACGCGCACCGGGTAGCGGTGTTCGAGCAGCTCCGGGTCGGTGATCCGGGTGTTCGTCATGTGGGTGTGGACCGCGGCGGCGCCGGCGAACCCCGGGCCGGCGCCGGCGCCGCCGCAGACCGTCTCGTAGTAGCCGAAGCGCTCGCCGCCGAAGAGGACGTTGTTCATCGTCCCCTGGCTGCAGGCGGCGAGCCCGAGAGCTTTGAGCAGCGTGTCCACCAGCCGCTGGCTGGTCTCGACGTTGCCGCCGACGACCGCCGGCGCGCGCCAGGGGTCCGCGGGGAACGGCGGGTCGAAGATGCCGCGCGGCGCCCGCAGCTCGACCGGCGCCAGCAGCCCCTCGTTGAGCGGCAGCGGCTCGTCGATCAAGAGGCGCAGGACATAGAGGACGGCGCTGCGCACCACCGCCGGCGGCGCGTTCAGGTTCCCCGGATGGACGCCGGCCGAGCCGGCGAGGTCGATCACCGCGGTGCCCGCCGTGCTATCGCCGAGCGCGATCCGCACCCGGATCGGCGAGCCGTCGTCGAGCCGCTCCTCGGCCTCGAGCACACCGCGCGGCAGCCCGGCGAGCGCCGCGCGCACCCGCTCCGCCGCCCGCGCCTCCAGCGCCGCCATGAAGCGGCGGAGGGTCGGGGCGCCGTGCTCGCGGGCGAGCGCCGTCAGCGCCTCGGCGCCGCGCCGGTTGGCGGCGAGGGCGGCGCGCAGGTCGGCGAGGTTCTCCTCGACGGCGCGGGACGGGAAGGGCGGCACCGCGAGGTGCCGCCGCATCGCCTCCCAGCGCGGCTCGCCGGCGCGCACCAGGTGGACCGGCGGAATGACCACCCCCTCCTCCGCCAGGCAGCGGGCGTCCGGCGGCATCGAGCCGGGGCGGCTGCCGCCGATCTCGGCGTGGTGGGCGCGGCTCGCGACGTAGCCGAGGAGCGAGCCGTCCGCGGGCAGGAAGACCGGCGTCACCAGCGTCACGTCGGGCAGGTGGGAGCCGCCGTAGGCCGGGTGGTTGGTGACCGCGACGTCGCCCGGCCCCAGCGGCAGCGTCTCGCGCACCCGCCGCACGCAGAGCCCGAGCGCCCCGAGATGCACGGGGATGTGCGGCGCGTTGACGACCAGCCGGCCGTCCGGGTCGAGGAGCGCGCAGGAGAAGTCCAGCCGCTCCTTGACGTTGGTCGAAACGGCGGTGCGCCGCAGCCGCTCCCCCATCTCCCGCGCCACCGCCGCGAAGCGGTTGGTGAAGAGCTCGAGCTGGACAGCGTCGGGGGGTGGCAACCTAGGCATTTTCCCGCTCCGCGTGGAAGGCAGCAACGATCGTGTTAAGCTAATTGCAAGTTTCGAGACAA
>DASWHY010000263.1:0-2142 GCA_036397955.1 Thermoanaerobaculia bacterium
TACTTGCATGTCTTCGAGCGCAGGTAGAGACTCGTTATCGTCAAATGAGAAGGCCAATGCCATGAACGCTTCCTCCTTGCCGGAGGGCACGGTACCGGTGTGCAGTACTCGTGCCATTTCGGTTGAGCCGTATTGGCGAAAATCTAGGGACGCCCCTGACGACTGGGGCGCCCCGGACTATAGAGGAAGGTTCCGCGGTTGCGGAAGGTCATGGTTTTACCCATATCTCGATAGTCTGGCTTGCTCGACCGCTAGTGTAGCATTCTGTTACCTTCTGCCGCAAGGCATGTGCTGGCAAGCATACGCCCGCAAGGCGAGCTGCGCAATGGGGCCCATTTGCACTTGGCGATTTGTTGAGGATGCCAATAGACGAGACCTCGGTCGTGTCGTGCTGCGAAAGGTGCGAGTGAGCAGGCTGAGCGCGTGAGTGGGCTGCGGCCGCTGCCGGCGCCGCGGCTCCCGGCGTGCGCCGGCGCGACGTCGGCCGCGGCGCTCTGGCGCTGCGTCGAGGAGGTGGGGCGGGAGATCGGCATCGACGTCCGCGACCCGGTGCCGCGCGAGAGCGCCTACCGCTCGACGGCGCGGGTCGTCGAGGGCGACCTGCGGCGGAAGCTCGCCGACCAGCGCGCGGCGAAGGCCTGCGGCGGTCCGGTGCCGGCGGGGTTCGCGGAGGTGCGGGAGCCGGGCGAGAACGGACGCGCGCCGCTCGTCGGCTATTTCCGCGCCCCTACCGCCGCCGACCGGGCGACCGTCGTCGTCGTCCACGGCCTCTACGACAGCAAGCACAGCCGCTACGTGCGGCTCAGCGCCGAGGCGCTGGCGGCCGGCGGCTTCGGGGTGCTGGTCCCCGACATGCGCTGGCACGGCTGCCTCCTCGCCGACTCCCTGCCGGCGCTGGGGCTGGAGGAGGGCCCGGACCTCGCGGCGTGGAGCGGTTGGTTGCGCGCACAGCGCCCGGAGAGCCCGGTCGGGCTCCTCGGCTTCAGCCTGGGCTCGCTGGCGGTGATCCATGCGCTCGCCGCGGACGGCGGCGCCTTCCGTGCCGGCGGTATCGCGATCTCGCCGCCGGCCGCCCTCGGTCGGACTCTCGCCGGGCTCGACGAGCGGCCCTCGCTCTTCGTCCACGGCCGCGAGGCGCTGATCCGCGGCTTCTTCCGCTACGCCCTGCGGGTGCGGCTGCGGGCCCTCGGCGTCGCCGAGGGGCCGGAGCGCAAACCGTTTGCGGCCTTCCTCGTCTGGCTGGCGCGGCAGCCGCCTTTCTCGCCGGGCACCACCCCCGAAAGCCTGATCGCGAGCGCCGGCCCCGGCCCGCAGCTGGCGGCGGTGCGCCGCCCCCTCCTCCTCGTCATCAGCCGGCGCGACCCGGTCTACCCGCCGGCCGCCGTCCCGGAGCTCGCAGAGGCCGCCGCCGCCAACCCCTTCCTCCATCTCGTCGCCACCACCGACGGCGGCCACATCGGCCACCCGGGCACGTACCCGCGCTGGACCGCCGAGGTCTACCACCGCTTCTTCGCGGCGAGCGCGGGAGTGCTGGCGGCCTCGGTCGGGCTGGCGTAGCAATCGTGCTACGCTCTCTGCATGAAGACCATCGCACAGCGCGAGCTGCGGAACCGGAGCGGCGAGGTGCTGCGGGAGGTAGAGCGGGGTGAGCAGTTCCTCGTGACCGTCGGCGGCCGACCGGTGGCGCAGCTCGGGCCCTACCAGCGGCGGCGGTGGGTGCCCAGAGCAGAGGTGGTGGCCCTGCTACGCACCGGCGCTTCCGATCCGACGTTCTTCGAGGACATCGCAGAGACCGGGGGCACCGCGGACCAGCTGGTCGATCCCTGGAAACCGCGGTGAGCCGAGGTCTGCTGGACACGTCGGTCCTCATCGCCCGCGAAGAGGAGGACTTCCGCGCGCCGCTGCCGGACGAGGCGGCGATTTCGGTCGCGAGCCTCGCCGAGCTGCACTACGGCGTGCTCGTTGCCAAGGACGACCAGATCCGGAAAGAGCGCCTCCGCCGCCTCGGCGCGATCGAGTCCACCTTCGAGCCCCTGCCGATCGACGCCGCCGTCGCGCGCGCGTTCGCGGCGGTCGCGCATGCGGTCAAGTCGGCGGGGCGCCAGCCCCGCGCGCGGGTCATGGACCTCTGGATCGCCGCGA
>DASWHY010000264.1:0-11032 GCA_036397955.1 Thermoanaerobaculia bacterium
CTGTCGGGCAAAAGCGCGTGCAGCTCGGCGGCCTCGGGCGCCGCCGCTCCGGGCGGCAGGTCGTGCTCGAAGAGCGGCTCGGCGCGTTCGTCCGCGAACAGATAGAGGGCGGAGCGGCGGATCAGCAGCGCGGGGAGGACCTGGTCGAGCACGACCCGCGCCAGGGTGCCGCGGTCGAAGGCGCTCGAGACCCGCGCCGAAACCAGCTCCACGACCTCTTCGGGCAGGTGCCTGATGCCGAAGACGTGACGGTCGACGAACGCCTGGAAGCGGCCGCGCAGGGCGGGCGCCGCGGTCACCAGGAGGAGCGCGCCGAGGAGCGCGAAGAAGAAGCCGCCTTGGCCCCTCGCCTGGGCGAGCTGCAGCAGGACGACCAGGTAGAGCGGGGCCCAGAGGGCGAAGAAGCCGAAGACGCCGAGCAACCGGTTGGGGCGGAACTCGAGCGCGGCGAAGGAGTGCTTGTAGATCGAATAGAGGTAGGAGAGCGGCAGCAGGGGAACGGCGAGCAGCGAGATCGGCAGCGCCAGCTCGAGCAGCCCGCCGTCCGCCTCGAGCTGGCCGCGGCGCGCCATCAGCTGCGGCAGCGCGAAGAACACCAGGAAGACCGGCGTGAAGCCGACCGCCACGCCGAAAGCCATGATGCGGTTGGCGATCTTGACCGCCGGCGGTGCCGGCAGCACCAGGCGCACGGCGAGCAGCGCCAGCGACAGCGCCACCGCGGTGACGAAAGAGCCGACGAAAAGGTATTGGATGGCGTCGAGGCGGCGCGCGGCGTCGAGCGCCAGCAGGCCGAGCGAGCCGCCGTAGAGCAGGACGAGCAGCGGTGCGCGCCAGCGGCCGAGCAGCGGCGACGGCAGCAGGAGATGGAGGTGGACGGCCAGCGGCAGGAACAGCCAGACGACGACGTGGAAGACCACCGCCGCCCCTTCGGCGCGGCGCGCCGAGGCCATCCCCGAGGCGAGCAGGACGGCCGTCAGGTAGCTGAACAGGACGAGGACCAGCCAGCGCTCGTCGTGCGGGCGCAGAAAGATGACCAGCGCCGTCCCCATCAGCCAGAAGACCAGCGGCAGCAGGGTGAGCAGGATGCTCTTGGTCAGGGGGCGGCCGATGTTGCGGCGCAGCCGTACTTCGAGGGTCCGCACCGCGCCGGCGCGCAGCAGCCGCACCTCGGCCCGGCCGTCGCCGGCGAACGCCGCCAGCGGCTCGGCCATGCGGTCCCGGTGATAGCGCTCGAAGGTCAGCCCATCGATCGACAGCACGCGGTCGCCGACCCGGAGGCAGTCCGCGCCGCGCGGGCAAGGCTCGACGTGGACGACCTCCCAGGTGGTAGGGAGCAGCGTGAAGCCGGTGTCCGGCAGGTGCGCCGCTTGCGGGTAGTAGACGCAAGGCACCAGCGTCAGAAGCGACACGGCGATCCAGACGAGGTCGCCGGCGTGCGGCGCGATGGCGTGGCGGCGGAACATCTCCCTCAGCGGGCCGCGTCGCGGAAGACGGCGTCGGCGCCGGCCGCCGCGAGCAGGCGTGAGAGCGGCTCACGTTGGCGGGAGAGGAGCCGCTCGAGCGGGCCCGGGTCGGGGACGGGCGCCGCGGCGAGCAGCTCCCGCGCCTCCTGCGCGAACGCGGTCAGACGGTAGATGCAGTAGGCGACGGCGCCGCAGCGGGCCAGCACCCGCTGCGCCTCGGCGAGCGCCGCCGGCTCGCCGGCCCGCGCCGCCAGGGCGAGGAAGACCTGCCGCTCGGGGTGATCGGCGGTCATGGCGTAGAGGATCGCGAGGTTGCCGCGGCCGCGCCCCCAGTCGGCGCTCGCCGGCGTCTCCAGCGCATCGGACAGGTCGTCGCTCACCTGGACGAAGTGCGCCATGGCGGCGCCCAGGCGCCCCAGGGCCGCGACCGCCGGCGGCGGAGCGCCGCCCAGGAGCGCGCCGATCTCGAGCGCGGCGCTGAAGAGCGGCGGCGTCTTGGCGCCGACGGCCCGCCAGTACGCCGCTTCGTTCGCCGGCTCGTGCGCGTCCAGCTCCTGCCCGCGCGCCGTCGCCAGCGCCATCCGCGCCAGCCGCGCCTGCAGGCCGGTGCGGGCGGCGCCGTCGGCGGCGGCCTCGTCGAGGAGCAGGTGCGCCGTGGCCTGGAAGGCCAAGGCGAGGTTCGCGGCGCGCCCGGCCCCGAGGCGCCGGAACTCGCCGTGCGGATCGTCGTCGAGCAGGTCGTCCACGAGGTGGATGCCGGCGAGCGCGCAGAAGACGGCCGCGGCCCCCGGAAGCGCCGCCTCGGGGGTCCCGCCGACCGCCAGGCACGCGGCCGCCGGGTAGTCCCAGACCGAGCGCCCCTCGAGGTGCACGGCGCGCTCGGCGTAGGCCAGCGCCTCCGGCCAGGCGGCGATCTCGGGCAGACCGCGCAGGCGGTCGAGGATCTCTCCGATTGCCATCGCGAGGCGAGCTCCGCGTGAGTCCGCGCCCGGTCAGGCCGGCCGGCCGGAGGCGAGGCGCGTCCTCACGGCATGCAGAGCGACGGACCCTCCTCCCGCGGCGCGGCGGTGCTGTTCCACTGCGTCCATTGCTCGGGCACGATGATGACGATGTCCTCGACCGGCGGCAGCGCGCGCAGGGCGGCGACGAAGGCCTCCGGCTCGGGCGAGGTGAAGCGGGCGTGGAAGCTGTCGATCGTGAGGTGCATGGGCAAAGTCCTCCTGGAGAAGAGGGGGGGATCCCCTCGGGTTGACTTGGTCTTCCGACGTCGCCTCAGCGAGTCGGCAGATTGTGCCACGGCTTTTCAGTGTCGGGTTGAATGATTCTTAACGCCAGGAGACAGAATTCAGGGCAGGTCCGTGCGCGGCGGTAGGATCGTCCACCTGCCGGAGAGAGACGCGAATCGCGAAGCGGTGCTGCTCGGGATCGTGCGCGAGCTGGCGGCCGAGCTGCGGCCTGGAGGGCGGGCCGACCCGCGGGGGCGCGTGGGCCCCCCGCGGGAAGCAAAGACGAGGAGCTACTGCGGCCAGGAGGCCCAGACCGTGCACATGCCGGCGTGGTCGATGTCCAGCGGTGTCTGCCGAATGCCAGCGTAGCGCGGGTTCATCACCGCGTCGGGCGGCGGCCCGAAGTGGCCGATCCCGAGGGAGTGGCCGTTCTCGTGCAGGGCGACGGTCTCGACGTCGATGCCCGGCAGCGGGACGTTGATCCCCCAGGGGTTGCCGGCGCGGTCGTCGCCCGGGTCGCCGAAGGTGTCGTTGTAGTAGACCTCGTTGAGCGCCGTGTCCAGGTAGTTGTCGCCGTTGATGTCGGTCGGGTTGCCGGCGCCGTCGACAAAGATGAAGGTCACCGAGAAGGCGAGGATGCCGCGGCCGCCGCCGGGCCCGCCCACCGCCTCGAAGAAGGCGCGCGGCAGCCAGCCGGCGTTGACGATGTCGGCGAGGAAGGGATCGCCGAAGCCGCCGAAGCCGAAGAAGAAGTCGAAGATGTCGGGGTCGGCGCCCTTGTCGGCGCGCCGCACGAGGTCCACCTTGTCCAGGCACTGCTCGGCGTCCCAGGTACGCATCGAGCGCTCGATCGCCGCGGTGGTGGCGGTCGAGCTCAAGCCGCTGGCCGTGGCGCCGTCGCTCTTGTCGATCAGGTAGGTGATGTCGTCGCCCTGCGCCAGCCGGCGCGTGTCCCCGGCGACCCAGCGGAAGGTCTGCTGATGGATCCGGTTCGAGGGGCGCCCGTCGCCGATGGTGAAGAACTCGATCTGCTCGACCCTGATGACTTCGGCGCCGAGCTGGTCGTTGATGGAGTTCATCAGGCCGAGGACGTAAGGATCCCCTTCACCCTGTTGCGCGGCGAGCGGCAGCGGCGCGAGGAGCGCCGCGGCGAGCAGGGCTGCCGCCGCGACGCGAGATGTCCGGAAGACGTGTCTGAGCATAGGATCTCCTTCGTGATCGCGCGCGGCGACGCCGCGCGCGGGGGTTGCGGCTCTGGTGCTTAATTAGTGCTCGCGAGGATGTGGAAGGGGACAGCCGCGTGGCGGCGCCTCCCGCCAGCGATGGCCGGTGCGAGGTGGCGTAGGATCGTGCACCTGCCGTGAGGGACCTCGACCGCGAAGCGGTGCTGCTCGGGACCATGCGCGAGCTCGCGGCCGAGCTGCGGCCGGGCCGGCGGCCGCCGCGCGTGAGCCTGGATGCGGCGATCGAGCGCGACCTCGGCTTCGGCAGCCTGGCGCGGGCCGAGCTGTTCCGGCGGGTCGAGCGGGCGTTCGGCGCGCGTTTGCCGGACGGGCTGCTCGCCGGCGCGGAGACGCCGCGCGACCTCCTCCGGGCCCTCGCCGCCGCGGGCTCGGCGCCGGACCCCGCAGCGCTGACCGCGGCGCCGCTCGCCGAGCCGGCGGAGGCCGCGCCCGAGTCCACGCGCACGCTCCCGGAGGTCCTCGCCTGGCACGCCGAGCGCCACCCCGAGCGCCGGCACGTCCTCTTCGAGCCGGGCGACGGGACGGCCGAAGAGCTGACCTACGGCGTGCTCCGGCGACGGGCGCGCGCGATGGCGGCGGCGCTGCGCGAGCAGTTGCTGGCGCCGGGCGAGACCGTCGCCCTCATGCTCCCCACCGGGCTCGAGTACTTCGCCTGTTTTCTCGGCATCCAGCTCGCCGGCGGCGTGCCGGTACCGATCTACCCGCCGGCGCGCCCGGGCCAGCTCGAGGACCACCTGCGGCGGCAGGCCGCGATCCTGCGCACCGCCGGCTGCGTGACACTGATCGCGGCGCCGGAGGTGCTGCCGCTCGCCCGCCTCCTCCGCGCCATGCTGCCGGCGCTGCGCGAGGTCGTCACTCCCGCCCGGCTCGCGGCGGCGGGGGATGCGGCGGCCGCGGCGCCGCTGCCGCCGGTGGCCGAGGGCGACGTCGCCTTCCTCCAGTTCACCTCGGGCTCGACCGGCGATCCCAAGGGCGTCGTCCTGACGCACGCCAACCTGCTCGCCAACCTGCGGGCGATCGGCCAGGGGATCGAGCTGCTGCCCGAGGACGTGGTCGTGAGCTGGCTGCCGCTCTACCACGACATGGGGCTCATCGGCACCTGGATGGGGAGCCTGTATTACGGCATGCCGCTGGTGCTGCTGCCGCCGACCTCCTTCCTGGCGCGGCCGGCGCGCTGGCTGCAGGCCATCTCGCGCCACCGCGGCACCCTCTCGGCGGCGCCCAACTTCGCCTACGAGCTGTGCGTGCGCAAGGTGGACGATGGCGAGCTCGCCGGGCTCGACCTCGCCTGCTGGCGGCTGGCGCTCAACGGCGCCGAGCCGGTGAGCCCGGAGACCCTGCGCCGCTTCGCCGAGCGCTTCGCGCCGCTCGGCTTCCGCGCGGCGGCGATGAAGCCGGTCTACGGCCTCGCCGAGTGCTCGCTCGCGCTCTGCTTCCCGGCCGCCGAGGCGCCGCCGCGGATCGACGCCGTCGCCCGCGCGCCCTTCGCGCGCGACGGGCGCGCCCTGCCGGCGGCCGCCGGCGACCCGCGCCCGCTGCGCTTCGTCTCCTGCGGCCTGCCGCTCCCCGGCCACGAGGTGCGCATCGTCGGCGCCGACGGTCGGGAGCTGCCGGAGCGGCGGGAGGGGCGGCTGGAGTTCCGCGCCCCGTCGGCCACGAGCGGCTACTTCGGCAACCCGGCGGCGACGGCGCGCCTCGTGCGCGGCGGCGGCTGGCTCGACTCGGGGGACCTGGCCTACGTCGCCGGCGGCGAGGTCTTCGTCACCGGCCGGGTCAAGGACGTGATCCTGGTCGCCGGGCGCAACCTCTACCCGCAGGAGCTGGAGGAGGCGGTGGGTGAGCTGCCGGGCGCGCGCAAGGGGTGCGTGGCGGCGTTCGGACGGCCCGATCCGGCGGCCGGCACGGAGCGGCTCGTCGTGGTCGCCGAGACGCGCGAGGCCGAGGAGCCGGCGCGCGAGGGACTGCGCGAGGCGATCCGCCGGACGACGGTGGACCTCCTCGGCACGCCGCCGGACGACGTGGTGCTGGCGCCGCCGGGCACGGTGCCGAAGACCTCCAGCGGCAAGCTCCGCCGCACCGCGGCGCGCGAGCTCTACCTGCGCGGGCGGCTCGGCCGGCGGCGCGCGGCGCCGGCGGTGCAGCTCGCGCAGCTCGCTTGGAGCGGCGCGCGGCCGCAGCTCGCGCGCTGGCGGCGGCGGGCGGGCGAGAGCCTCTACGCCGCCTGGGCCTGGCTCCTCTTCGGGCTGTTCGCGGCGCCGGCCTTCCTCGGCGTCTGCCTGCTGCCGCGCTTGCGCTGGCGCCGCCGCTTCGCGCGCCGGGCGGGCCGGCTCATGGCCCGCCTCGCCGGCATCCGGCTCGCCGTCCGCGGGCTCGAGCACCTCGGCGGCGCGCGGCCGCGCGTGGTCGTCGCCAACCACCAGAGCTACCTCGACGCCTACGTCCTGACCGCCGCGCTGCCGCCGGACCTCGCCTTCGTCGCCAAGCGCGAGCTGGCGGGGAACCCCTTCGCGCGGGCCTTCCTGGCGCGGTTGGGGACCTTCCTCGTCGAGCGCTTCGATCCGCAGCAGGGCTCGGAGGACGCCGGCCGCGCCGTCGCCGCGGTGCGCGCCGGCGAGTCGCTCCTCTTCTTCGCCGAGGGGACCTTCGGCCGCGCCCCGGGGTTGCTGCCGTTCCAGCTCGGCGCCTTCGTCACCGCGGCGGAGGCGGGGGCGCCGGTCGTGCCGGTCGCCGTGCGCGGCACGCGGTCGCTCTTGCGCGGCGAGGAGTGGTTCCCGCGGCGCGGCGCCGCGGAGGTGATCGTGCGGCCGCCGATCGCCCCAGGCGGCGCCGGCTGGAGCGCGGCGCTGGCGCTGCGCGACGCCGTGCGCGCCGAGGTCCTGGCGGCCTGCGGCGAGCCCGATCTGGCTCCGCCGGAGCGATTGACCGCCCGCGCGGCCGGCCGCTAAGATCGGTCGAAACTGCTCAAGTAGGGCCGATGGCGAAAGACAACAGCGACGCCGGCGCCGCGCCCCAGCTCTCTCGCGAGCTGCTGGAGCAGCTCATGCTCGGCACCGGGCGGGTGCGGCGCTTCACCCAGGACACCCCCGTCCTGCCCGACGTCTGGCTGGCGTACGCCAAGGGGGCGGACGATCCCACGCGGCGCACCGGCGCGGGGGCCGGCGAGGACCCCTTCCCGGCGGTCAAGCTCCTCCTCACCCCCTACCGCGAGAACTTCACCGGCGACGTGCGGACCGCCCTCAAGCGGCGGCTCGACGCCGAGCGCGCGCGGCGCGAGTGGCGGCGCTTCGGCCACGACCCCAAGGCGGCGCCGCGGCTGGTCTACAACCAGTCCACGGTGGCGGCGACCCTCTACTTCGAAGACCTCGTGCGCGTCGTCCTGCCGATGACCGACTGGTGGGCGCGGCTCGTCCGAAGCCTGGATTTCTCCCGCCTCCAGCTGGCGCCGGTACGGAAGGGCCTGGCGGAGGCGGTCCGCGACCCCGAGCACCCGCCGCTGCTGGACGAGCGCCGTCTGCCGCCCGACCTCCTGTGGATGGTGCGGGTGGTGGGCGCGCTGGCGCTCGTCCACCGCGGCGAGCCGCTGCCGGAGCGCTTCGGGGCGCGCGGCGGGGTCGCGGGCGCGACTCCGGCCGACTGGGGAAAGCTCGTCGCGGCGGTCGCCGACCTCGTCCGCGGCCTCGATCCCGGCCCGCCGGAGGCGCGCATCTACTCGGTCAACTTGAACCGCGAGGCCTCGCCGACCGTCGCCCGCTCCGTCCTGGCGGTCAAAGCGGACGCCGCGCGGCGCCTCTTCGACATCTCCTGCCGCGGCCTCGCCTGGGCGGTGATCGACAGCGGCATCGACGCCACGCACCCCGCCTTCCGCCAGCGCCAGGAGGGCAAGCCGTACAAGACGCCGTTCCCCGCCGAGAAGCGGGTGGCGACCAACCGCACGCGCGTCATCGAGACCTACGACTTCTCGCAGATCGACCTCCTGCTCGACCCTGACACCCCCGAGCGCCCCGAGGCGCTGGAGAAGCTGATCGAGAAGAGCCCGAAGGAGGCGGCGGCCCTCGAGAAACAGCTCGAGGAGCTCAACGGCGCGCTGGCCGGCGGCCGCTCGATCGATTGGAAGCTCATCGCGCCGCTCCTGCGCGTCCGCCACCAGGCCGGCCAGTACCGGCCGCCGCGCAACGACCACGGCACGCACGTGGCGGGCATCCTCGCCGGCGACTGGCGGAAGGGCGAGTCGAGCGGCGCGCTGGAGGACGACCTTACCGGCGTCTGCCCCGACCTCCGCCTCTACGACCTGCGGGTGCTCGACGACGAGGGGCGCGGCGACGAGTTCGCGGTGATGGCGGCGCTGCAGTTCGTCCGCTACCTCAATTCCACCAACGACTACACCGCCGTGCACGGCGTCAACTTGAGCCTCTCGATCCCGCACGACGTTTCCAACTACGCCTGCGGCCGCACCCCGGTCTGCGACGAGGCCGAGCGCGTGGTCTCCTCCGGCGTCGTGGTGGTCGCCGCGGCGGGGAACCAGGGGTACCGGCGCTACTCGACGCCCGACGGCGTGAGCGTCGACATGTACAACACCATCAGCATCACCGACCCGGCCAACGCCGAGCTGGTGATCACCGTCGGCGCCACCCACCGCTACCGGCCGCACACCTACGGCGTCAGCTACTTCTCGAGCCGCGGGCCGACCGGCGACGGGCGCTGCAAGCCCGACCTGGTGGCGCCGGGGGAGAAGATCACCGGCCCGCTGCCCGGCGAGCTCTTCGGGCTCAAGGACGGGACGAGCATGGCGGCGCCGCACGTCAGCGGTGCGGCGGCCCTGCTCATGGCCCGTCACAACGAGCTGGTCGGCCGTCCCGCCCGCATCAAGCAGATCCTCTGCGCCACCGCCACCGACCTCGGGCGCGAGCGCTACTTCCAGGGCGCCGGGATGCTCGACGTCCTGCGCTCGCTGCAGTCGGTCTGAAGGAGGAAGCGGCGATGCTGGTCCTCGAAGCCCTGCGCGCCAAGTACGGCGACGCCCTGTTGCTCCACTCCGGCGACGACGACGACCCGCAGCTCGTGGTCATCGACGGCGGCCCGCCCGGCGTCTACAACGACGCGCTGCGGCCGCGGCTCGAGGAGCTGCGCGAGGAGCGCGGGCTGGACGAGGGGACCCCGCTCGACGTCGCCCTGATGATGGTCAGCCACATCGACGAGGACCACATCGCCGGCATCCTCCAGCTCATGCGGCAGCTCAAGGACTTGCAGGACTCCGGCGAGCCGCGGCCGTGGAAGGTCCGCCGCTTCTGGCACAACTCCTTCGACGACATCATCGGCAACGACGACGTCTCGGTCGCCTCCGCCGCCTCGGTGGTGAGCACGGCCTCGGTCGGCGACCTGCTGCGGCCGGAGGGGTCGCTGGTGCTCGCCAGCGTCGGCCAGGGGCGGGAGCTGGCCAAGCTCCTCGCCGCCCTCGCCCTTGACGGCAACCCGCCGTTCAAGGGTCTGGTGCGGGCCGGCAAGAAGGCGTTCAAGCTCGGCGACCTCACGCTCACCGTCGTCGCGCCGCTCGAGGAGGAGCTCCTCGCTCTCCAGGAGGACTGGGACAAGAAGATCAAGCCGATCCTAAAGAAGGAGAAGGACGCCGCCGCGCGCGCCGAGGCCGCCGCCTACGTCGACGAGTCGGTCTACAACCTGTCGAGCATCGTGGTGCTGGTCGAGTCGCAGGGCAAGCGCCTCCTGCTGACCGGCGACGGCCGCGGCGACCACACGCTGCGCGGCCTGCGCGAGGCGAAGCTCCTCGACAAGAAGGGCAGGATCGGAGTCGACGTCCTGAAGCTCCCGCACCACGGCAGCGTACGCAACGTCGAGTCCGACTACTTCGAGGCGATCCGCGCCGAGCACTACGTCGTCTCGGCCGACGGCAAGTTCGACAACCCCGACCTCGAGACCCTGGAGCTGATCTCCGCTGCCCGCCCGGACGACGACTTCACCATCCACTTGACATACCCGACCGGCGAGTTCAACGTACCGAAGATCGGCAAGGCCATCGCCAAGTTCTTCGCCAAAGAGAAGGCCGCTGGCCGCAAGTACCGCGTGAAGACGCGCGCCTCCGGCGACCTCTCCTTCCGTCTCGAGCTCGCCTGAGCGGCGCCGACGGGTCGAGCCGGTCCGCGAGGCGGCGGACACAGTACGTAGAGGACAGAACCGAGTAGGTACGGGCCTCGTCTGGGAGATTTGCCGCGCCAACTCAGTAAACCGAGGACCAAACTCAGTAGGTGGCGGCGCGAACTCAGTACGTACGAGGCGAAACTCAGTAGGTAGAGGCGCGGACGATCACCTCGAAGGTCCAACTCAGTACGTCGAGGACAGAACACAGTACGTACGAGACCAAACTCAGTACGTCGCGGCGCCATCGCCGAAAACCGAGCCTCGAACTCAGTACGTAGAGGCCGCAACTCAGTACGTACGGGCCAGAACTCAGTAGGTAGAGGCCAGAACTCAGTGCGTCGAGGACAGCTGCGCGCTATTCGACGGGCCGGAGACCGCGCCGCGGGCGCGACGGGCGAGCGCCGCGCGACGGAGCGGGCGCCCGCTGATCGAGCTCCGCTCTCACCGCCGCGCGCACGATCTCCGCCAGCTCCTCGCGGCTCGCCGGCAGGGCGGCGGAGGCCGCCCGCCGCTCGTTGGGCTCGAGCCCCGGCGCGAGGAGGTCCGGCAGATGCCGCCGGGCTGCCGCCGCCTGCTCGGGGTAGGCGAGCGCCAGGAACTCCGCCGCCGGCACGTCGAGCAGCTCCGCGAACGCCAGCAGGTGCCGGACCGTCACCCGGGCCCTGCCGGTGAGCAGCTTCTGGATGTTGCCGTGGCCGATCTCGAGCTGCTCCTCCAGGTCGCGGTGGGACCGTCCGGTGAGCCTCACCGCCTCCCGCAGCACCTGCCGCAGCTCCCGCTCGTCGACCTCACGCATGCTCAAGAGTGTAAGGCCGGAGCGGCCGGCGGGCAAGCGGCCGGGTCCGGAGGCTGGTTGTAGACTGCGCGGGTGATCAACGAGGAGGTGCGCAGGGTCGCCCGGCTGCTGGAGTCGGTGGTGAAGCTGTCGAAGGTGCCGGTGCGCGAGCTG
>DASWHY010000265.1:0-5126 GCA_036397955.1 Thermoanaerobaculia bacterium
CCGCCTCGAAAAGGGGCGCCGGGCGCGCGAGCGGAAGACCCACCACGCCCGCGAGCGCCACGCCGGCGGCGACCGCCCGACGCGGATGGCCCTCGCCGACCTGGCGCGCGCGCCGCTCGCGGAGGTGCTGGTGGACACCCGCAGCGCCGTCCTCGTCGTCCTCGGCGACCGTGGCCGCGCCCACCTCTTCAGCCCCGAGGGCCGGCTCGTCACCTCGATCCGCTACGCCCCCGCCGCCATCGAGCGCCGCCGGAAGAGCGGCCTCTGGCGCCCCGCCGACCGCAGCGAGGTGGAGCTCCTCCGTGCCCGCGTCGAAGAGGCGGCGGCCCTGGAGCGGGAGCCGGCGGCGGGGTGAGTGGAAGGGGGCAGGCAGCGCTCCGCGCCGGCGCGCTCGCCGTCGCCCTCGCGGCCGGCGGGGTGCAGGTGCGTCTCGAGCCCGCCGGCGCCGCGAACGGCATCCGGGAGGGCGTGGGCACGGGCGTCGTCGACTTCCCGCCCGAGCGGGTGTTCCGCGCCGTCGCCGACCTGGAGCACTGGGAGGAGTGGGTGCCGTTCCTCGTCGCAGCCGACGCGTGGCGGCTGCCGGACGGCACGGTCGAGAGCGCGCAGCGGCTGGAGGCGCCGGCGCTCGGCCGGCCGCTGGTCTTCACGGTCCGCGCGCGGGCCGCGGTCGCGGGGAAGGGGCGCGCCCGCCGCTGGACGCTCACCTGGAGCCACGTCCCCGGCTCCGGCAACGTCGCCGGCCACCACGGCTCCTGGACCCTCACCGAGCACTCCCCCGGCCGCACCCTCGCCACCTGCCGCCTCCTCACCGACCCCGGCGGCGACACCCCAGCCTGGGCCATGAACCAGGCCACGCACAAGATGATCACCTGGATGTTCGACTCGCTGCCGCTCCAGACCAACCGCGGGCGGTATCAGGATGGAGAGTGACAGCTAGCTGCCCGTGGTATTCTCCTGAGCGCTACCGAGCGGAATACCCATGCCCCTACGAAAGACCGCCATCGCCCTCTCCGACGAGCTCCTCGTGGCCGTCGATCGCGCCGCGCGCGCGCGCCGGGAGTCCAGGAACCGATTCGTGACCCGCGTGCTCCAGGAAGCCGTTCGTGCCCGACGCGACGCAGACATCACGAAGCGCCTGAACGACCTCTTCACCGACCAAGAGCTCGCCGGGGAGCAGACGCGTGCAGCGAGGGAGCTGGATGCGGCCGGCACCGATTGGAACGACGAGCGCTGGTGATCCGTCAGGGCGACGTGTACTGGTTGCACTTCGGGAGTGTCGAGGACTCGGCACCGGCAGGCCGGCGCCCCGCCTTGGTGGTACAGCACGATCGATTCAACCGCAGCGCGATCTCCACGACCGTCGTCGCGGCAGTCACCTCCAACCTCAGGCTCGCGGCCATGCCCGGCAATGTGCGCCTCCGCCGCGGCGAGGCCGGCCTTCTGCGCCCCAGCGTCGTGAACATCTCCCAGCTTCGGACCGTCGACCGGAGCCGCCTCGGAAAGCGCATCGGCGCCTTGGCGCCGGCGAGAGTGCGCGAAGTCCTCAGGGGACTGGTGCTCCTGTTCGGCACCGACGAAGCGGCCGAAGCGGCGCTCGGCTGAGCGCGTCGACCGCTCACGCCAGCGCCGCCCGCACCACCCGCCCGAGCCGCTCCACAGCCTCCTCCAGCATCTCCGGGGCGCAGTTGGTGAAGTTGAGCCGCAGCGCATTGCGGGCGCCGCGGCCGTCGAGGGTGAAGGCGGCGCCGGGGACGAAGGCGACTTGCTCGCGCTCGACGGCGGCGCGCAGCAGGTCGGCGGTGTCGATGCCGCGCGGCAGCTCGACCCAGACGAACATGCCGGCACTCGGGCTCCCCCAGCGAGTTCCCGCCGGCAGGTGCCGCGCCAGCGCGTCCAAGAGCGCCGCGCGGCGGGCGCCGTACTCGCGCCGCAGCCGCGGCAGGAGGCGCGCGAAGTCTCCTGCGGCGATCAGCTCCGCGACCACCCGCTGGGCGAAGGTCGAGCAGTCGATGTCCGTCATGTCCTTGACCAGGGCGAGCTTCGGCACCAGCGCCTCCGGCACCACCGCCCACCCCACCCGCAGCGCCGGCGCCAGGACCTTCGAGAACGTGCCGAGGTAGAGCACCCAGTCCGCGTCGAGGGCGCGCAGCGGCGCCACCGGCCGCTCGCCGTACCAGAGGAAGCCGTAGGGGTCGTCCTCGACGATCGGCACCTCGTACCGCCGCGCCAGCTCGATCAACCGCTCGCGCGCCGCGGGCGCCAGGTCGATCCCCAACGGGTTGTGCGCCACCGGCATCGTGTAGACAAAGGCCGGGCGGAGGCCGCCGGCCAGCGCCGCCGCCACCGCCTCGACGTCGAGCCCGCCGTCGAGCCCGGTCGGGACGGTGACCGGCGCCGCCGGGAACGGCCGGAGCATGCGGTGGAGGCCGGTGTAGCTCACCTCCTCGAGCAGCACCGGGCTCCCCGGCTCGCACAGCAGGCGCGTCAGCAGCGACAGCCCCTGCTGCGCGCCGGCGGTCAGCAGCACCTGCTCCTCGCGGCAGGCGACGCCGCGCTCGGCCATCAGCGCTACGACCTGGCGCTTCAATGGCGCGTAGGGGACGGTGAGCTGGAGCGCCGCCGGGTCGCCCGCCAGCACCCGCGCACTCGCCGCCGCCAGCTCGGCCATCGGGAAGAGCGCCGGGTCCGGGAGCCCGAGCGCCAGCGACAGGATGCCCGGCCGGTCGGCGAGATCGAGGATGCCGCGCAGCGCCATCGCGTCGAGCTCGCGCGCCCAGCCGGCGAGGCGCACGCCCCCCGCCGCCGCCGCGACGTCAGAGAAGGAAGGCATACCCCACGGTCAGGCGCCGGCCGGCGCCTCCTCCGCGGCCGGGGCCCGCTCCTCGCGCGCCACCGGCGGCGCGTCCCCCACCCGGTCGGGGAGCTCCTCCTCGACGTTGCGCAGCGGCGGGTTCAGATATCCCCAGGTCGAGACCGCGGCCGGCAGCGCGGCGGTCAGGATGAACATCAGCGCGATGCCGCGGCCGGGCCCGACCCCGATCACCCGGCCGACGCTGTCGGCGAGCGCGCCCCCCGGGCGCAGCAGCGGCTCGAAGACGCGGTCGGCGAGCGGGCCGGCGAGGAGGTAACCGACCGGGGCGGTGAGCTGGGCGATCATCCGCCGCACTGCGAAGACCCGTCCCTGAAGGTCGGGCGGCACCTTGCGCTGCCAGATCGCCTGGCTCGAGCCGTTGATGATCGGCACCCCGAACATCTTGAGGAACGAGGCGGCGGCGATGAGCGGCACGTAGGGGCGGAGGCCGGTGAGCACCACGGCCAGGGCGAAGAGGTAGCCGCAGGCGAGGACGCCGTGGATCTGCCGCCGCGGCCCGCCGGTGACCGTCATCACGGCGGTGCCGGCAAGCAGGCCGGCACTGGAGATCGAGAGCACCGTCCCCAGCAGCTTCGGGTCGCTGGCGGGGAGCGAGAGGACCATCGGGATGAGCATCACCGTCCCCACCGAGAGGACCAGGTTCATCATCGCGAAGTAGCCGAGCAGCCCGACGAGGCCCGGCCGCGCGCGGATGAAGGTCCAGCCCAGGGCCGCCTCGCGCCACAGCGAACCCTTGGCGGCCCGCCCCTCGGCCGAGACCTCGGGGTCCGGGACGCGCACCAGGAGCAGGGTGGCGGCGGCGAAGAGGAAGGCGGCGAAATCGAGCAGGATGACGCCCGTCAGGCCGATCTCGACCAGCAGCAGCCCGGCCAGGATCGGCGCCACGACCTCCGAGGCGGCGGCGCCGAACTGCATCATTCCGCTCACCCGCCCGAACTGCCGCTTGGGGACGAGCAGGGTGGTCGCCGCGGTGTAGGCCGGCCACTGGATGTGGTTGAAGACCGACCCGACGCCGACGATGAGGTAGATGTGCCAGATCTCGAGCGCATCGGCGCGCAGCAGGAGGACCAGGGCGAGCGTGCAGAGCACGGCGCCGAAGTCGGAGAGGAGCATCGCCGTGCGCCGGTTGCAGCGGTCCACCAGGGCGCCGAGCAACGGCGCCACGAGGAGCCCCGGCAGCGAGGCGAACAGGGCGATGAGCGCGAACTTGGTCGCCGAGCCGGTCTGCTGGTAGACCAAGACCCCGAGGGCGAAGCGGGTGAGCCCGGAGCCGACGAGAGAGACGAGCTGCCCCACCCACATCAGACTGAAGCCCGTCATGCCGGTGCGTGCCAAGCGGTCCTCCCCCCTGAGAGTGAGACGGTGGCCGGGAAGGGGGACAGTACCGCGGGCGGCCGCCGGGCCGGGAAGAGCTGATAGAAACCACCCCGGTGGCCGAGGAGTCGCTCTACGAGCGGGCGCTGGCGCGGGGGGCCCCGGGGACGGCCTCGCCGCGGCCGCCGCGCCCCTCGGCGGCGGTCATCCTCTGGCGCCGCGGGGCGGGCGGCGCGCTCGAGGTCTTCTGGGTGCAGCGCGCCGAGACGCTGGCCTTCATGGGCGGCTGGCACGCCTTCGTCGGCGGCGCGCTGGCGCGCGAGGACGCCGGGCTCGAAGTGGCCGGCACGGCGCGCGGGCTCGCCGCCGGCACCGCAGCCCCCGCCCTCGAGGGCCTCCTCGACGGGCTGCCGGAGCTGCCGCCCGACCTCGTGCCCGGCCTCCTCGCCGCCGCGCTGCGCGAGCTGTTCGAGGAGACTGGCGTGCTCCTGGCGCGCGAGCTGCCGCCCGCGGCGGTGACGCCGCCCGGGCTGGCGGCGGCGCGGCGGCGGTTGGTGGCCGGCGAGGCCGGGATGGCGGAGCTCCTCGCGGAGTTCGGCGCGAGCCTCGACGCCTCGCGCCTGGTCTATGCCGGCCGCTGGCTGACGCCGCCGTTTGGTCCGTTGCGCTTCGACAACCGCTTCTTCCTCGCCGAGTGGCCGTACGGGGCGGCGCTGCAGCCGGAGGTCGAGCCGGGGGAGCTGGCTGCCGGCGAGTGGATCGAGCCGGCGGCGGCGCTCGCGCGCTGGCGGCGCGGCGAGGTGCTGGCGGCGCCGCCGGTCCTCCACCTGCTGCGCGTCCTCGCCGAGGACGGCCCCGAGCGTGGCCTGCCGCGCCTCCTCGACCCGCGCGAGGCGAACCTCGGACCCTGCCGCCGCATCGAGTTCCGCCCCGGCTT
>DASWHY010000266.1:0-2121 GCA_036397955.1 Thermoanaerobaculia bacterium
CACCTGCGCAACGCCGTCCTGGGCGACGTCCTCGCCCGCGCCCTGCGCGCCCTCGGCCGGCCGGTCGAGGTGCAGAACTACATCGACGACACCGGCGTCCAGCTCGCCGACGTGGTCGTCGGCTTCCACGACCTCCGCGGCGCCGCCTACGACGAGGTGGCCGCGCTGCCCGAGCCCTTCGACTACCTCTGCTGGGACCTCTACGGCCAGGTCGTGCGCTGGTACGAGGAGGACCCCGAGCGGCAGGCGCTGCGGCGGCAGACCCTGCACGAGCTGGAGATCGGCCAGGGCCCGCGCGCCGAGCTGGGGCGGCTGGTGGCGCGGCGGGTCGTCGCCCGCCACCTGGCGACGATGCGGCGGTTGGACGTCGGCTACGACCTCCTCGCCCGCGAGAGCGAGGTCCTCGCCCGCCGCTTCTTCGAGACCGCCTTCGCCAAGCTCGAGGCGGCCGGCGCGGTGCGCAAGGAAACGGAGGGGAAGAACGCCGGCTGCTGGGTGATGCCGCTCGCCGACACGCCGGAGTTCGCCGGCCTCGAGGACCCGGACAAGGTGATCGTCCGCTCCGACGGCACGGTGACCTACGTCGGCAAGGACATCGCCTACCAGCTCTGGAAGTTCGGCCTCCTCGGCCGCGACTTCCGCTATCGCTTCTGGTCGGAGGAGGGGGTGTGGGAGACCGCCTCCGAGGGGAACGGCGACCATCCGCCGTTCGGCGGCGCGGAGCGGGTGATCAACGTCATCGACGCGCGGCAGAGCTACCTGCAGAAGATCGTGCGCGCCGGGCTCGCGGCGCTCGGCCACCGGGAGGAGGCGGCGCGCTCCGTCCACTTCGCCTACGAGATGGTGGCGCTGTCGCCGGCGACGGCGCGGCAGCTCGGCTTCCTCGAGGCGGGCGACGAGGAGAAGACCCTCGAGATGTCGGGCCGCAAGGGGGTCGGGGTCAAGGCCGACGACCTCCTCGACCAGCTCGAGGCGAAGAGCCGCGAGGAGATCGCGGTGCGCAACCGCGACCTGCCGGCCGCGGAGCTCGGCCCGCTGGCGCGGCAGATCGCCACCGCGGCGCTGCGCTTCTTCATGGTCAAGGCGACGACCAACCGGATCATCGCCTTCGACTTCGACGAGGCGCTCTCCTTCGAAGGGGAGTCGGGGCCGTACCTCCAGTACTCGCTGGTGCGCGCCGGCAACATCCGGCGCCGGCTGCGCGAGGAGGGGCTGGCCGATGAGGTGACGCGCGACGAGGTGGCGGCGCTCCCCGAGGACCCCTGGAGCGACGACCTCTGGGACCTGGTGCTGGCGGTGGCGCAGAGCGGCGAGATCGTCGAGAAGGGCGCCGAGGCGCTGGAGCTCTCACTCCTCGCCCGCCACGCCTTGGAGCTCGCGCAGCGCTTCAACGCCGCCTACCACAAGCACCCGATCCTCCAAGAGAGCGACCCGGTCGTGCGCGCCACGCGCCTGGCCGCCGTCCAGGTCTTCCGCCGCGGCTTGGACGCCCTGGTCGAGCTGATGGGCATCCCCGTGCCGGAGCGGATGTAAGGCGATGAGCGAGGAGCGCACCGGCACCTCGCCCTGGGTCTGGGTCGGCTGCGGCTGCGCGGTCCTGGTCGGGCTCGTCCTGGCCGCGGTCGTCGCGCTCGGCTGGTGGAGCTACAAGCAGGGGAAGGAGATCGAGGCGGGGTTCAAGGACCCGGTCAAGCGGGCGGAGAGGACGCGCGAGGTCCTCCCCTACGAGGAGCTTCCCGCCGGCTACTACCCTCTCGGCGCCTTCTCGATCCCCTTCCTGATGGACATGGCGATGTTCTCGGACCAGGAGCCGCGGCCCGGGACGGAGAAGGGGCGCGAGTTCGGCGAGCGCGGCTTCTTCTTCATCAAGGTCCGCCGGTTCGGCAAGGGGGACGAGGACTTCGAGAAGTTCTTGCGCGGCGAAGGGGAGGAGCCGCCGCTGCCCGAGGGGGCGCAGGTGGACTTCGAGAGCCGTGAGACCGTGGCCACCGGGACGGTCGAGGCCGGCGGCGGCAAGCTGCGCTACCAGGCCCGCCGCGGCAGCCTGCGCGCCGAGCAGGGCACCGCCGAGGGGATCGCCAACTTCTTCCTCGTCGAGTGCAAGAAAGACGACGGCCGCCT
>DASWHY010000267.1:0-2371 GCA_036397955.1 Thermoanaerobaculia bacterium
GGCGCAGCTCCTGGCGCTCCTGCCGCTCGGCGGGCTGGCGGTGACGGCGCCGGTCGCCGACTTCGCCGGCCCGGCCAAATGGGCGCGGCGGCTGGGAGCGGGCGCCGCGGTCGTCAGCTCGACGACCGCCAGCCCCTTCGGCAACCCGCGTCCCGCCTACCGCCTCGCCGACACCTCCTACGCCGCGCAGCTCCGTTTCTCGGCGCTCGACCTCGACCCCGCCCCCGGCGTGCTCCACGGTCTCACCTACCCCATCGCCCCCGACCTCGAAGGGATGCAGTCGCCCCTCGCCGGGCTGCTGCAGCGAAACCTCCCGGGGATCGACTGGCCGGAGCGCGTGAACTGGCTGCGGGCGCTCGGCGTCGATGCGGCGGTGCTGCACGAGCCGCCGGCGACGCCGCGCCTGCGCCTCGTCGAAGCGGCCGAGCGCGCCGGCACGGTGAGCTTCCTGGCGCGCGTCGTCTCCCCCGCCCCGGCCGCCTGGTGGCCGCGCGAGGTGACGGTCGCGGACATCCCCGCCGAGGCCTTCCGCGCGGTGAGCGTCGCCGCCGACCCGCTGGCGCGCGTCGTGGCCTCGCGGCCGGTCGCGCACCGGCCCGGCGGCCGCGTGCGCGCGCTGCGCGCCGGCCCCGACCGCCTGGAGGTCGAGGTCGACTCCCCCGGCGGCCTCCTCGTCCTCCGCCGCGCCTTCCAGCCGCTCTACCGCGCGACGAGCGCCGGCCGGCCGCTCGCCACGCTGCCGGCGGACCTCGCGCTCCTCGGCGTCGAGCTGCCGCCGGGGCGGCACCGTGTGGTGCTGGAGGTGCCGGCGGGACCGGAGGTCGCGGCCGCGATTGCCGGCGCCGCGGCGCTCGCCGCCGCGCTGGCGCTCGGCCTCTGGCCGGCGCGGAGGCGGGAGCGCGGGAGCGCCGCGTGAGTCTCTCGGCCCGCCTCGCCCGCAGCGGCGTCCCCTGGGGGCAGGCCGCGGCGCTCCTGCTGCTCCTCGTGTGGGTCTTCCTGCCGCTGGTGCGCGGCACCGAGACGCTCTTCATGCGCGACGTCTTCAACGCCCACCTGGAGATGAAGTGGGCGCAGGCCGAGGCGATGCGCGAGGGCTACCTGCCGCTGCTCGACGTCTACCGCGCCGGCGGCCAGCCGCTCCTGGGCAACCTCAACGCGGTGCCGCTCTACCCCGACAACCTGCTCTATCTCGCGGCGCCGTTCTTCTGGGCCTTCAACGCCCACTTCTGGCTGCACGTGCTGCTGGCGCCCTTCGCCATGGCCTGGCTGGGGCGGGCCTGGGGCCTCTCGCCGCCGGCCGCCTGGGCGGCCGGGGTTTGCTACGGGCTCTCCGGCTTCTACCTCTCGAACCTCACCTTCTACAACCTGATCGCGGGGGCGACGCTGGCGCCGGCGCTGGTGGCGGCGGCGCTCCGCTTGGCCGAGGCGGAGCGGCGGCGCGGCTGGCGGGTCGCGGCGGTCGCCGCGCTCTGGGCGCTCCTCCTCCTCGCCGGCGACCCGGTCACCGCGCTCCTCGCCGCCGTCCTCGCCTGGGGCGCGGTCGCCGTGCGCTCGGGCCGCCGGCTGGCGCCTTTCGCGCCGCTCGCCTTCGCCTTCCTCTGCGGCACCTTGCTCGCCGCGCCGCAGCTCGTCGAGTTCCTGCGCATCCTGCCGCTGTCGCAGCGCGGCCAGGGGTACGGGCGGGAGGCGACGACGGTCGCGAGCTGGGACCCCTGGCAGCTCCCGGAGCAGCTCCTCCCCTTCTTCTTCGGCCGGCCCGACCGCATTGGTGCCGGCGGCTTCTGGGGGCGGCGCTTCTACACCAACTGGCAGCCCTACTACTACGCGCTCTACCCGGGGCTCCTGGCGCTCGTCCTCGCCGCGGCGTCGGGCCTGCCGCGGCGGCGGCGCGCCGCCTGGTGGGCGTGGGGGGCGGCCGGGCTCGGGATCTTCCTCGCGCTAGGGCGCTTCAACCCGCTCGCCGCCTGGCTCTTCGGCCTGCCGCGCGCCGAGGCCTTCCGCTATCCGGTCAAGTTCTGGCTGCTGGCGGCGATCGGGGCGGCGGTGCTCAGCGGGATCGGCTTCGAGCAGGTCTTCGAGCGCGGCCGGCGCGCCGTCTTCCGCGCCGGCTTCGCGGTCCTCTTCCTCCTGCTCGGCGGCTTCTGGGCGGTGCTCTCCTTCCTGCCGGAACCGGCGCGGCGGGTGAGCGGCTTCCTCATCCCGCCGCGCTTCTCGGCGCAGTTCGTGGCCAACGAGCGGACGCGCTGGGCGGGCCTGTGCCTGATCTCGCTCCTCGTCCTGGCGGCCATCCTCCTCGCCTGCGGCCTGCTGCGGCGGCGGCCGCTCGCCGCCGGCGCGACGGCTCTCCTCCTCCACGCCGGGGCGCAGCTTT
>DASWHY010000268.1:0-11985 GCA_036397955.1 Thermoanaerobaculia bacterium
GTGTCGTGGATGGTGCACACCAGCGGCTTGGCGGTGGCCGGCACGCCGAGCTGGTGAGGCCAGAACACGTAGGCCAGGTCGCAGTCCGCAGCCGCGCGCCGAAACTCCCGCTTCAAGCGCACGCGGTTGCGGTGCTGAGCCAGCCGACGCAGGAGCCGGCGGATCACTCCGGTGCCGCGGATGCCGAACAACCGGCCGCTTCGGTGCCACCACGTGTGTGCGAAGCCGGAGCGGATCGCGAACCGTTCCAGGTTGGCTTGCGGCGCGAGCAGCGGCTCGAGCCGACCTAGATCTTCCTTCCAAGCCGCGCAGCGGACCCGTTCGACGCCGGGTTGGGCCGCGACCGCCGCTATCAATCGGGCCAACAACCGCACGCCGCCGCCGAGATTGACGTGCGGGCACCAGAACAGGATTTTCAATGGCCGCGGTCTCCTATCGGACCGTCTTGGGTACTTGTCTCGGAGCTCACCAAACGGATTGATCTTAGCCCAGGAGATCGACTTGTACGTGCGCGGCTGGCGAGTGACTCGATTCGTTCCTGGCCGTGTCGGTTGTCACCGCCCGTAGGCCGAATCGTGATCCGGGTGCAGTGAGACCAACCGCAGGAAGTCGCCGTCTCGGTAAGCGATCGCGCGAACCTTCTGGCTCAGCCGCAGCGAATACACCCTGGCGCCGTTCGGCGCCTTGAGATGCTCGATCGCCTCCCAGCGGAACCCGGTATGCCGATAGAGGCCAGTCCAGTCGAGCCCGCGCAGCCGACGAAGCGACGCGATGACTTGCTTCAGCTCGCCCACCTCGAGGCGGAAGAAGACGTCCTGGAACTCGGGGCTGTTGAGGTCTAGGCGAACCCGGCTAGCGGCGGGCACGCGCTTTCCCGCTGGCTCTGGTCCGCCGCTTCACCAGCGCGTCGACATCCGTCTCGGCCGGCGCGGTCTCCGCGGCCCAAGTCAGACCGCGTGCGATGCGGGAGCGGTGGGGCTATTCGATGGTCCAGATCTGGCTTTCCGGCACCATCGCCACGGCAGTGAGGACGATGCTGCCGTCGTGGCGCCGCTCGAGCCGCAGGGTCTTGCCCGCGTAGCGCTTGCCGAGCGAAATCTGGCCGCTCTTGCCCACCACCTTGATCTCTGCTCCCCGCGTCAGCGGCATGAGGCACCCCCTGCTGCCATCATGCTAGCGTGCCAGCGTGCCGGGCGGCAAGAGGCATGCGGGCGCGGACCTCGGCGCCCAGGCCACCCGCAACCTTTGAGGGCCAGGCCACGTAGTGCGGGTCCGAGGAGGCGGGCATGGCTGCCGAGCCGCTGCGGGCGCCACTTGAGACCGGCGGGCTGCAGGCCCGCGTTGCCGCGATGCGCGACGAGCTGGCGGCGCTCTGGGCGGCGACGCCGGCCGAGCTGCCGGCCCTGGGGCCTCGCGTCGGGCTCCGCCGCCACCTCACCAATGCGCGGGCGGCGCGCCGCCTGATCGACGCGCTCGCCGCCGAGGCTGCGTGCATCCCGGAGGGCGAGCCGGAGCGCTCCGCCTGGCGCGAGAGCGTGCGCGAGCGGCTGCAGGACTTCGGCGGCGCACGGCTGGGCTGGCCGGCCGGCTACCGGCGGCTCCTCTTCGCCGACGCCTTCTTCGACGCCTCGATGGCCTTCGCCCGCGAGGCGCGGGCCTTCGCCCCCGAGCTGCCGCTCGACGAGCTGTGGCAGGCCCTCCGCAACGTTTGGATCGGCAACAGCCTGCAGATCCTGCTCGACCTGCCGGTGGCGCTCGGTCCCGGCCTCTTCGCCTACAGCATGCTCTACCCGCTGACCGACAACCTGCTCGACGACCCGCGGGTCTCGAGCGCCGGCAAGCGCGCCTTCAACGAGCGCTTCGGGCGGCGGCTGGCCGGGATGCCGGTACGCGCCGCCGGGCCGCGGGAAGCGGCGGTGTTCGGGCTGGTCGGGCGCGTCGAAGCGGAGTTCCCGCGCCGCCGGTACCCGGACGTCCACGAGAGCCTGCTCGCGATCCACCGCGGCCAGGTGCGCAGCCTGACGCAGCAGGACGATCCCGCCCTGACCGGCGCCGAGCTCCTGGCGATCAGTTGCGAGAAAGGCGGCAGCTCGGTCCTCGCGGACCTCTACCTCGTCGCCGGCACCCCAACCCTGGAGGAGGAGCGCTTCGCCTTCGGCTACGGGGTTTTCCTCCAGCTCCTCGACGACCTGCAAGACGTCGAGCGCGACCGCGCCGCCCGGCACCAAACCCTCTTTACGCGGGCCGCTACGCGGGGGCCGCTCGACGCGCCGGCGGCCCGGCTCGCCCGCTTCATCGACCGCGTGCTGGACGGCGAGGAGCTCTTCGCCGGCCCCGAGCTCGCCGATCGCATCGACCTCGTCCGCCGCAACTGCCGGGCCTTGCTCGTCGGCGCCGTCGCCGACCAGCCGCGCCTCTTCAGCCGCCGCTTCCGCCGCGCCGTGGCGCGCCGGTGGCCGCTCTCCTTCCGTGCCATGCGCCGGCTCCGCCGGCGCGCCGAGAGGCGCTTCCGCGACGCCGCGGGCAGGCTCCAGCGCCGCACCGGCGCGGCCTCCCTCCTCGACCTGCTCCTTTAGCAAAACCTTAGCAGCGTCTCGGCTGCGGGCGCGGTGAGCACCTAATGAGAGGGAAGCCCTTCCTGGGTACTTCATCCACTACCCGATAGGAGAAACCGCCATGAAAGCCTTTTTCGTCGCCCTCATGCTGGGGGCCCTGGCAACCGCCGCGTTCGCTGGGGAGTTCGTCCCCGCGCCGGCCGACAGGGTCCCGGGCCAGCACATCGTGGTCTTCCACGCCGGCTCGCCGGCGAGCCAGGTGGCCCATTCGCTGGCCGCCGCCCACGGCGCCGCCGTCGGCTGGACCTACCGCTATGCCCTCAACGGCGCGCTGTTCGTCGGCCTCTCGGACGCCGCCGCCCGGGCGCTGGCCAACAACCCCAACGTCCTCCGGGTCGAGGAAGACGGCGTCGTCGGGCTCGTCGCGACCCAGACCAATCCCCCCTCCTGGGGCCTCGACCGCATCGACCAGCGCGCCCTGCCGCTCGACAACAGCTACACCTACAACTTCGACGGCAGCGGCGTCGACGTCTGGATCATCGACACCGGCATCCGCTCGACCCACGTCGACTTCGGCGGCCGGGCGACCAAGGACTTCGACTCGGTCGGCGACGGCCAGAACGGCAACGACTGCCACGGCCACGGCACCCACGTCGCCGGCACCACGGCGGGCGCCAGCTACGGCGTGGCCAAGAACGCCACCATCCACGCGGTGCGCGTGCTCGACTGCGGCGGCTCGGGGACCTGGGCCGGGGTCATCGCCGGCGTCGATTACGTCACCGGGCAGATCCAGGGCAACCCCGGAGCGCTCTACGTGGCCAACATGAGCCTCGGCGGGGGCGCCAACCAGTCCGCGGACGACGCGGTCAACAACTCGGTAGCGGCCGGCGTGTTCTACGCGATCGCGGCGGGCAACAGCAACGCCGACGCCTGCAACTTCTCGCCGGCCCGGGCGGCGCAGGCGTACTGCGTGGCGTCCAGCACCATCACCGACGCCCGGTCGTCGTTCTCCAACTTCGGCACCTGCGTCGAGATCTTCGGCCCGGGGAGCAGCATCACCTCGGCCTGGAACACCTCCGACACGGCCACCAACACGATCAGCGGCACGTCCATGGCGTCACCGCACGTGGCCGGCGTGGCGGCCTTGGTGCGGGACGAGTTCCCGGCGTTCACCGTCAGCCAGGTCAAACAGGAGATCACCACTCGGGCGACCTGCAACGTGATCACCAGCCCGGGCACCGGCACGCCCAACAAGCTGGTCTACTCGCTGTCCGGCACCGACCCCAACTGCGGCGGCGGGCCGGGCTGCCTCGACCCCGGGCAGCCGTGCACCGACAACATCCAGTGCTGCTCGAACCGGTGCAAGGGGAAGCCGGGGGCGAAGACCTGCAAGTAGGCGAGGTGCCTGCTACCCCTGGTGCTCGGGGCGGAGCAGGTCGAAGACGGTCTTGACCGGGGCGAAGGTGGCGAGGGGGACCTCGACGAAGACGGTGTTCCAGCCGGCCATGGCGCCGTTCCAGAGGCCGGGGCGCTCGAGGGCCTTGAGCGGGCGGCCTTCGTACGATTTGGTGGAGATGAAGACGGTCGAAGGGTCCACGGCGCGGTCGAGGTCGTAGGGGCGGCCGCGGCGGTCGCGGACCATGCAGTGGAGGTCCACCGGGTTGAAGTGGGTGGCCGCCGCGTGGATCGCCCGCTGGGCCGGGTCGCTCGGGTCGATCTGCGAGGTCTCGACGATCTGGGCGGAGACCTCGCCGTCCGCGCTCTCGACCCAGAACGGCCCGCCGCCGGGCTCGCCGGCGTTGCGCACCACGCCGCAGACGCGGAGCGGGCGGTCGAGGAGGTCGAGGAGGCGGCGCCGGCGCTCGTCGGGCGGTGACGCCGCGAGCCCGGCCGGGAGCGGCCGCCCCAGCTCCACGGCCAGAAACCGCTCCGCCGCCGCGAGCTCTCCCTCGCCGCCGCCCGTCTCTAGCCCCTCCGCCCGCTCGGTCGCCCGCGCCTGCAGCTCGACGAGGAGCCCGGTGAGGAGCTGCTTCCAGCGCACGACCAGGGGCTTGCCCGCGTCCGGCACGACGTTGTCGATGTTCTTGAGCTGGACGACGTCCCAGCCCGCTGAGGCCAGCGCCTGCAAATTGGCCAGCAGCGCGCCGTGCCCGGCGGGGCGGAAGAGGAGTGAGCCGTCCGCCAGGCGGAAGGGACGGTCCTCGAGGTCGACGGCCAGCGTGTCGGTGGCGCGGCCCTGGTGCGAGAAGCCGACCTCGAAGCGCGTCCGGTACTGCCACTCGAGCTCCGGCCGCGCCCGCTCGACCACCGCGCGGAAACGCGCCTCGTGCTCGGGGGCGACGGTGAAGTGGACGCGGCAGACGTTCTCCCACCAGGCGGTCAGCGCCGCCGCCGGCGGCGTGGTCATCGCGGCCTCCGCCAGGTGCTCCTCGACCGGCGTGCGCGGCCCGGAGGGCCCGCGGTGGAAGGGGATCAGCCCCTTCGGCAGCTCGGCGCAGCCGAGAGAACCGAGGCCGTCCGGGTCGAGCAGGACGGCCAGCACGGCCCGCCACCGCTCCGGCGGCACCGGCCGGTCGAGGTCGAGGCCGCGCCCGCGCGCCGCCTCGCGCAACGCCGCGAAGAACGGGAAGCGTGGCAGCTCGGCGAAGAAGCGGCGCACCTCCACGGTCTCCGCGCCGCCGGCGCGATAGGCGAGGAGCGCGCCGAACATCCGCGTCGCGGCGCCGGAGGCGGGCACGAAGCGGCCGATCCGCCCGGTCACGAAGGCCTTCGCGCACGCTTCCTCCAGCCGCGGTTGCCCCTCCTCGCGCAGGGCGCGGATGCCGTCGCCGGCGGTACATGGCCGCAGCAGCCGCGCCGGCGGCGGCGGCCGGCGGAAGAGCGCGACCTGCCGCGCCGCTTCCGCGGAGCTGATGCCGAGCGCGCCCATCTGCTCGCGGTCGCGCGCGGTGAAGAGGTCGGGTTCCACGCGGGGAGCGGCGGCGCGCCGTCAGGCGCCACCGTAACGCGGCAGCTCGTCCAGCATCTCGCCGAGCCGCCGGGCGGCGCGGTCGCGCGCGGAGATGACATCGCTCACCGGCCAGGCGATCCCCAGCTCCGGGTCGTCCCAGGCGATCGTGATCTCGTCGGCCGGGTCGTAGAGCGCCGTGCACTTGTATTCGACCTGCGCCACCGCGCTGGTGACGCAGAAGCCGTGCGCGAAGCCGGCGGGGATCCAGAGCTGGCGGAAGTTCTCGGCCGAGAGCTCGACGCCGACCCAGCGGCGGAACGTGGGGGAGCCGCGGCGGATGTCCACCGCGACGTCCCAGATCGTCCCTTCGATCGCCCGCACCAGCTTCCCCTGCGGCGTCGCGCGCTGGGCGTGGAGGCCGCGCAGGGCGCCGCGCACCGAGCGGGAGTGGTTGTCCTGCACGAAGCGCTCGGCGATGCCGCCGTCGCGGTACTTCCGCTCGTGGTAGCTCTCGAGGAAGAAGCCGCGCGCGTCGGCGTGGACCACCGGCTCGACGACGACGACCTCCGGGATCTCGGTAGGCAGGAAGCGCGGCGCGCCGCTCACGTCGCTTGCAGCAGCCCCAGCCGCTCGCGCCGGTAGTCCGACTGCACCGCCTCGCACCAGCCGCGGTTGCCGAGGTACCAGCGCACGGTCTGCGCGAGGCCCGCCGGCAGGTCGTGGCGCGGCGCCCAGCCGAGCTCGCGGCGGACCTTGGCATCGTCGATCGCGTAGCGGCGGTCGTGCCCCGGCCGGTCGGGGACGAAGGTCTTGAGCTCGCGGTACGAGCCGACGCCGCGCGCCGCGAGCGCCGGGTTCGCCGCCGCCGGCCGCTCGCGCTCGAGGGCGTCGCAGAGGAGGTCGACGATCTCGAGGTTGGTCTTCTCGCTGCGGCCGCCGAGGTTGTACTTCTCGCCCGGGCGCCCCTTGTCGAGCACGGCCAGCAGGCCGCGGCAGTGGTCCTCGACGTAGAGCCAGTCGCGGACGTTGCCGCCGTCGCCGTAGATCGGCAGCGGCTTGCCTTCGAGGGCGTTGAGGACCATCAGCGGGATCAGCTTCTCGGGGAACTGGTGGGGGCCGTAGTTGTTGGAGCAGTTGGTGAGGAGGGCCGGCAGGCCGTAGGTCTCGTGCCAGGCGCGCACCAGGTGGTCGGCGCCGGCCTTCGAGGCGGCGTACGGCGAGTTTGGGGCGTAGGCCCACTCCTCGGAGAAGGCGCCGGTCGCGCCGAGGGTGCCGTAGACCTCGTCGGTCGAGACGTGGAGGAAGCGGAAGCGCGCCCGCTCGTCGGCGGGGAGCGCCGCGAGATGGTGGCGCGCCGCCTCCAGCAGCTCGTAGGTGCCGACCAGGTTGGTCTCGACGAAGGCGCCGGGGTCGTCGATCGAGCGGTCGACGTGGCTCTCGGCGGCGAAGTTGAGCACCGCCGCCGGGCACTCCTCGGCGAAGACGCGGCGCACCGCGGCGCGGTCGGCGACGTCCCCCTGGACGAAGCGGAGGTGCGGGTGGTCGAGGAGGTCGGCGAGGTTCTCGAGCCGGCCGGCGTAGGTGAGCTTGTCGAAGACCACGACGCGGACGCCGGTCTCGCCGAGCGCCAGCCGCACGAAGTTGCAGCCGATGAAGCCCGCGCCGCCGGTGACGATCCAGGTCCGCATGCGGAGTCGAAGTATAGCCCGCGCATTTCAATAGACTCCGCGCCCGATGACCCCTACGCAGGCCGTCGTTCTCGCCGTCGTGCAGGGGGTCTCCGAGTTCCTGCCGATCAGCTCTTCCGGGCACCTGATCCTGGTGCCGCGCCTCTTCGGCTGGCCCGACCAGGGGCTGGACTTCGACGTCGCGATCCACGCCGGCACGCTGCTCGCCGTCCTGCTCTACTTCCGGCGCGACCTGCGCAACATCGCGGTGGGGTTCTTCCGCGGGCCCGCGGCGGTCCCCGACGCGGACTACGACCCGCGGCGGCTGGGCTGGGCCCTCCTCCTGGGGACCGTGCCGGCGGTAGTCTGCGGCCTCGCCTTCAAGGACCTCATCGCCACCCAGGCGCGCAACCCGCTGCTCATCGCCGGCACGCTGATCGGCTATGGCCTCCTCATGGGGGTGGCGGAGCGGGTGGGCGTGCAGCGGCGGGAGCTGGCGGCGATCGGGTGGCTGGCGGCCCTGGCGATCGGCTGCGCGCAGGCGCTGGCGCTGGTGCCCGGCACCTCCCGCTCGGGAGTGACGATCACGGCCGCGCTCCTGCTCGGCTTCACGCGACCGGCCGCGGCGCGTTTCTCCTTCCTGCTCTCGGTGCCCGTCCTCCTGGCCGCCGCGGCGCTCGACGCCGTGGACTTGGCGACGGGGGCGGTGCCGGCGGAGAGGCTGTGGCTGATGGCGCTGGGAGTGGCGGTCTCGGCGGTCACCGGCTACCTGGTGATCGCCTGGCTCCTCGCCTGGCTGCGGCGGCGGAGCCTCCTGCCGTTCGTGGTCTACCGGCTTGCCCTGGGGTTGGCGATCCTGGCTCTTTGGGCATATTGACAACTAGCTATGCGGGGCGTAGGGTTGCTGATCGCGGGGAGGTACCAACCTCCTCTCATCCCTCCCGAAAGGAGGAGCGCCCCCGACTGACGCTCCTCCCCTTTTTTTGCCCGCTCGGCTCGTCAGCCCCCCAGCACGGCCTTCTTGAAGTCCTCGCCGGGTCCCGGCTCGGGGCCGATCCAGGTGGCGAGGATGGCGTCGGCGGTGGCGGCGCCGGGGAGCGTCCCCTTGGCCTTGCCGCCGACCTCGACGTGGGTCCCTTCGCCGGGGACGTAGCTCAGGGCGAGCTTCTGCCCTTCGCCGACGCCGTCCATCCAGATGCAGAGGGTCGAGAAGTTCTTCTTGACCTCCGCGGAGGCCTTCGGCGTGTTGGCCTCGAGCCCCTCCTCCCAGGCGTCGCACATCTGCTCCTTGCTGACGTCGTAGAGGAAGTGCATGACCATGCGGAAGGGGGCGTCGCCGGAGAGGACCTTCTGCGCCGACTTCTCCTTCTGCGGCAGGTAGAGACCGCCGACGTAGACTTTGATGACGAACTTCTTGCGCAGGCCCATGCCGTTGAGCACCAGGGTCTGGCCTTTGACCTCGGCCTTGTCGGGGAGCGTCACGCCGGCCAGCGTGCCGGCGAAGGCCGGGACGGACAGGACGAGGGCGAGCAGCAGCGAGAGGAGAATGCGCATCGTGTCCTCCTGAGGATGGAGAGCGGAGTCTAATTCAAACCTCCGACGCCGAGCTCGTGGCGAGCTCCCTCGCCGGCTCCGAGCGCGCCTTCTACGACCTGGTGCGCCGCTACGAGCGGCCGGTCTACGCGCTGGTGGTGCGCATGGTGCGCGGGCCGGCGCTGGCCGAGGACCTGGCGCAGGAGGTCTTCGTCAAGGCCTACCGCGCGCTCGCCAGCTACGACCCGGCGCGGAAGTTCTCGAGCTGGCTCTTCAAGATCGCCCACAACACGGCGCTCGACCACCTGCGCCGCCAGGAGCTCGACACGGTGCCGCTGGAGGCCGGGGTCGAGGACCGCCGCGACTGGGCCGAGGTGCTGATCGACCCCGCCGCCGCGAACCCCGAGGCCGCCGCCGGCCGCCGCGACTTGGCGCGGGCGCTCGAGCGGGCGGTCGGGCGGCTGCGGCCGGAGTACCGTGCCGCCGTCCTCCTCCGCTTCCAGGAGGGGCTCTCCTACCAGGAGATCGCCGAGACCCTGGACCAGCCGCTGGGCACGATCAAGACCAACCTCCACCGGGCGCGCAAGGCGCTGGCGGTGCTGATGGCCGAGGCGGGATGGTCGCCCCCCGGCGAAACCGGGCGCGGGGCCGGCGCGTAAGGCGGGACGGAGACGGAGACCGTGCGAGCCAAGAGCGAAGACACCTTGCGGCGCTGGCTGGCCGCCGAGCGCGACGACGACGCCGAGGCGGCGGAAGCCGCCCTGGCGGCGCTCTTCGCCCAGCTCCCGGCCGCCGCCCCGCCGCTCGGCTTCGCCGCGCGGGTCGCGTCGCTCTGCGTCGCGGGCGCTGCCGCGCCCGCGAGTGTCGGCGCGCCCGCGGGCATCGGCGCCGCGGCGCCCGCCCGGGCGCGCGGCCCGCTCGCCACGCTCTGGGGACGGCTGCTCCTCGGGCTGGCGCTGGCCGGGGCCGGGGTGGCGGTGCCGTTCGTTCCGGCGCTGCTGCGCGAGCTCTTCGGCGGCCTCGACGCCGCGGCGCTCCTCGGCGCCGTGCCCGGGCTCTTGGCCGCGGCCTGCGGCCACCTCGTGGGAGCGCTCGAGGGGCTGCTCACGCTCCTCGATCTCGCCGGGGCGCTCGCCGCCCCCTTCCGCTCGCCGGCGATCGCCGCCGGCCTCCTCGGCTCGCTGCTCCTCGGGGCGGCGGCCTTCGTTCTTCTCAACCGACTCATCGGCACGGATAGGAGCTGGTCCCATGGCCACGTTCATGGATAGGTCGTTCGACGATCGGCGCCGGGCTCGCCGCCCGGGCCGCGACCAAGCCGCGCTGCCGGTCTTGCTGCTGCTCGCGCTGGCGTTGCTGCCGCAGCTCGCGGCTGCCCAGACCGGCGAGCGCGCCGAGCTGCGGCGCGTCGTGGAGCAGCGCTACGAGGTGCTGCCGATCCGCGACGGCGTGCTGCTCAAGCCGCGCGTCGAGCGGCTGGGCGTGCGCTCGATCGAGGTCGCCGGCGATTCGCTGGCGGTCAACGGCGAGCGCCTCTCGGCCGAGGTGCTGCGCGCCTGGCTGGCCGAGGAGGCCGAGCCGATCCTCCGCCTCCACCGCCTGCCCGCGGGCGAGCGGCGGGCCCTCTTCGGCCTGCCCGCCGACGCCGGCGCGGCGGCCGCCCCGGGCGCGCCGGCCGAGGCACTCCCTGAGGCGGTCCCGCCCGGCGAGTCGACCGAGATCCCCGAGGGGGAGGAGCCGCTCGGCGGCATCCCGCCGGTCCCGCCGGTGCCGGAGCCCCCGGCGCCGCCGGACTTCGCCGACCTGCCGCAGCAGCGCTCCGGCTCGCGGGTGAGCATCACCCAGAACGTGGTCGTCGAAAAGGGGGAGGTGGCCTCCGAGGCGGTCGCCGTGGCGGGCTCGGTGCGCGTCGACGGCGAAGTGCGCGGCGACGTCGTGGCGGTCGGCGGCTCGGCGACGATCAACGGCCGGGTGGGCGGCGAGGTGACGGCGGTCGGCGGCAGCGTGCGCCTCGGCCCCGAGGCCGAGGTGATGCACAACGTCACCAGCGTCGGCGGCCGGGTGGAGCGCGCCGAGGGCGCGCAGGTCCACGGCGAGGTCAACGAGGTCTCCCTCTGGTCGGCCGGCGGCCGCCGCGCCTGGCGCCGCGGCTGGGACCCCGATCCCGACATCGACATCGGCGGCGACGGCGAGGTGGGCGAGTTCCTGGGCTCGATCGTCTGGATGGCCTTCCTCGCCCTGATCGGCGCGGTGGCGCTGCTCTTGGCGCGCGGCCCGATCGAGCGGATCGAGCGGCAGGTCGCGACCGACGCCTGGCGCTCGGCGGCGGTGGGCTTCCTGGTGCAGCTCCTGATCCTGCCGATCACCCTGGTGGTCTCCATCGTGCTGCTCGTCTCGGTCATCGGCTGGCCGCTCTTCCTGCTCTACCCCTTCATCGCCCTGGGGCTGCTGATCGCCGCCTTCCTGGGCTTCGTCGGGGTGGCGTTGCGGCTCGGCCGCTGGCTCGAGGGGCGCTTCGGCCGCGCCTTCGTCAGCCCCTACTTCGCGGTGTTCGCCGGGGTGGTGCTGATCCAGCTCTGGTGGACCGTCGGGCGCCTGCTCGGCATCGTCGACGGCTTCCTCGGGCCGATCGCCGGCTTCACCATGCTGTTCGGCTTCCTGGCCCAGTACCTGGCCTGGACGACCGGGCTCGGCGCCGCGCTCCTCGCCTGGTCGGAGAGCCGGCGCGAGCGGCGCCGGGTGGCGCCGCCGCCCCCGCCGCCCGCTCCCGAGCCGGGGCCGGAGTACGGCCCCGACTACGGCACCTCGCCGGGGACGACCGCCCTGCCGCCGGCCGAGCCGGCCTGGCCGGAGGGGGAGCCCGGGCGGTAGCCGGAAACCGCGGTGGCCGCGCGCTCGGCCAGCCGAGTGTGCCGCCCGCGGGTGCGGGCGTTGCCGACCGCCACGCGCAGCGCCCGCTTCTCGCCGACCAGGACGGCCAGCCGGCGGGCGCGGGTCAAGGCGGTGTAGAGAAGGTTGCGCTGCAGCATGACGTAGTGCTGGGTGTGCAGCGGCACCACGACGCAGGGGTATTCGCTCCCCTGCGACTTGTGGATCGAGCAGGCGTAGGCCAGCGCCAGCTCGTCGAGGGCGGCGGGGTCGTAGGCGACCCGCCGCCCGTCGAAGCTCACCACCACACGCTGCTCCGCCTCGTCGATTTCCGCCACCCGCCCGAGGTCGCCGTTGAAGACCTCCAGGTCGTAGTTGTTCCGCACCTGCATCACCTTGTCGCCGGCACGGAAGC
>DASWHY010000269.1:0-3498 GCA_036397955.1 Thermoanaerobaculia bacterium
CTCGGTCGCCAGCACCTCGCCGGAGACCGGGCCGGGCACCAGGCGCGCGATCTCCTGCACCGTGCCGAGGTACGGCTTCCCCTGCTTGGCGATGAGCGTCGGGTTGGTGGTGATGCCGTCCACCATCCCCCACTCGAGCCCCTTTCGGATCTCCTCGATGTCGGCGGTGTCCAGGAAGAACTTCATGCACGCCTCCTCAGTTGATCGGGCCCTCGGGCTCTGGCCCGGGCTCCGGGCCCCCTTCCACGACGTCCTCTTCCTCCCGCTCGGCCAGCTTGGCGGCGGCGACGATCCGATCCTCTCCGTCGAGGTCCATCAGCTTCACCCCCTGGGTCGAGCGGCCGATCACCCGCACGCCGGCGACGTTCATGCGGATGATCTTGCCCTCCAGGGTGATGAGCATCATGCCGTCGTCGGCGGTGACCTGCTTGGCGCCCACCACCTCGCCGGTCTTCGGCGTCACCTTGAGGTTGATGATCCCCTTGCCGCCGCGCCCCTGGAGGCGGTAGGCGTCGAGCGACGTGCGCTTGCCGTAGCCGCGCTCGGTGACGGTCATCACCTCGCCTGCGGCCGCCAGCGTCTCCATCGACACCACGCGGTCGCCGGCGCGCAGGGTGATGCCGCGCACGCCGTAGGTGGCACGCCCCATCGACCGCACGTCGCTCTGCGGGAAGCGGACCGAGAAGCCGCGCGCGGTGGCGAGCAGGACGTCCTCGCTGCCGTCGGTGACGCGCACCGCGAGCAGGCGGTCCCCCTCGTCGATGTTGATCGCGATGATGCCCCCCGAGCGCGGATTGGCGTAGGCCGACAGCTCGGTCTTCTTGATCGTCCCCTTCTCGGTGGCGAAGACCAGGTAGCGGTCGTCGGGGAAGTCGCGCACGGTGACCGTGGTGGCGACCTTCTCCTCCTTCTCCAGGTTGAGCAGGTTGACGATCGCCTTGCCCTTGGCCGCCGGGCCCATGTGCGGGATCTCGTGCACCTTGAGCCAGTGCACCCGGCCGCTCTCGGTGAAGACCAGGACGTAGCTGTGCGCCGAGGCGACGTAGAGGTGCTCGACGAAGTCGCCGTCCTTGGTCACCATACCGGTGCGCCCCTTGCCGCCGCGGTGCTGCGCGCGGTAGAGCGACAGCGGCGAACGCTTGACGTACCCCGAGTTGGTGACCGTGATCACCATGTCCTCGTCGGCGATCATGTCCTCGATGGTGATCTCGTGAGTCTCGGGGATGATCTCGGTGCGGCGGGTGTCACCGAAGACGCCCTTGAGCTGGTCGAGCTCGCGGCGGATCTCGTCGAGCACCAGGCGGTCGGAGGCGAGGATGGCGCGCAGCCGCTCGATCGTCTGCACCAGCTCGCGGTACTCCTGCACCACCTTCTCGCGCTCGAGGCCGGTGAGGCGCTGCAGGCGCATGTCGAGGATCGCCACCGCCTGCGGCTCGGAGAGCGCGAAGTCCGCCATCAGCCGCTCGCGCGCCTCCGCCGGGGTCTGGCTGGCGCGGATCGCGGCGATCACCTCGTCGAGCTGGTCGAGGGCTTTGAGGATGCCCTCGAGGATGTGGGCGCGCTCCTCGGCCTTGCGCAGGTCGTAGCGGGTGCGGCGGATGATGACCGTCTTGCGGTGGTCGAGGAAGTGCTGCAGCAGCTCCTTGAGCGTCATCACCCGCGGCTGGTTGTCGACGATCGCCAGCAGGATGATGCCGAAGGTGGTCTGCATCTGGGTGAGCTTGTAGAGCGAGTTGAGGATGACCTCGGGGATCTCGCCGCGCTTGACGTCGAGGACGATGCGGATGCCCTCGCGGTCGGACTCGTCGCGCAGGTCGGAGATCCCCTCGATCTTCTTCTCGCGCACCAGCTCGGCGATGTGCTCGAGCAGGCGCTTCTTGTTGACCTGGTAGGGGATCTCGGTGACGACGATGGCCTGGCGGTCGCCGCGCAGCTGGGTCTCGACGTTGGCGCGCGCCCGCACCTGGATGATGCCGCGGCCGGTGGCGTAGGCGGAGCGGATGCCCTCGAGGCCGTGGATGAAGCCGGCGGTCGGGAAGTCGGGGCCGGGGACCGCCAGCATCAGCTCCTTGAGCGTGACGTCGGGGTTGTCGATCAGCAGGTGGAGGGCGTCCACCACCTCGCCCAGGTTGTGCGGCGGGATGTTGGTCGCCATGCCGACGGCGATGCCGGCGGCGCCGTTGATCAACAGGTTCGGGACGCGCGCCGGCAGCACCAGCGGCTCCTCCTCCGAGCCGTCGTAGTTGGGCCCCCAGTCCACCGTCTCCTTGTCGATGTCCTCGCGGATCATCTCCTCGGCGAGCTTGGTCAGGCGCACCTCGGTGTAACGCATCGCCGCCGGGTTGTCGCCGTCGAGCGAGCCGAAGTTGCCCTGGCCGTCGACCAGCGGGTAGCGCATGGCGAAGTCCTGCGCCCTGCGCACGACGGTGTCGTAGATGGCGGCGTCGCCGTGCGGGTGGTACTTGCCCATCACGTCGCCGACGATGCGCGCCGACTTCTTGTACGGCCGGTCGGAGCGGTTGCCCCCCTCCCACATGCCGTAGAGGACGCGCCGGTGCACGGGCTTCAAGCCATCCCGCACGTCGGGCAGGGCCCGCCCGATGATCACGCTCATCGCGTAATCGAGATAGCTGCGCTTCATCTCCTCTTCGATGTCGACCGGGATCGGCGTCTCGAAGGGGAGGATGCGGTCGTGTTCGCTCATATGATCACCACGGGTTGCGCCACAGTAAGGCCAACGGCCCTCATCGGACTAAGCGAAGTAGCCGTGCTTCGCCAATCCGCGGTTGATTCGACGACGACGAAAAGTCCAGCTTGCCCTCAAACCCAATAATGTCTCTCTTCCTGAGTTCTAACAAATCTCTCCGCGCCAGGCCCGAGAAGGAAACTGATACCAAATTGTGAAACAACTCCTCCTTCTCGGAGATCGGCGAGATAATCACCAGTATCGGACTATCCTCTTGACCCTCATTAAGCTCCGATACGGATTCAACCACTCCCTCCCAGTAAACGATCCTGTCTTGGTGGCGACGCCGAAAGTCGGCCTTTTGAAGATCAGTCAACTGCGCGTCAGCTAGGGTGTGGAGCACTTGGTCTATTGTGAAAGGAAACCTCTGTGTACCCTCGATCGTTGGACTTGGAGGCAGACTAATTTCTGCCGCTCGTTCCTGACCGCTCGCCCCCTTCGGCGTTGCGACCGGCTCTGCCTTGGAAACAAAGTAGAGGATCAACGCCAGGGGGATGGCTATGATTGAAGCGAGAGCCCCCCAAAGCGCAAGGTGTCGGTCATTCAACTTGGCTGGCAAGATCCCACTCCGGGTTTCACGTCAAAGCTGGCGTTCTTCTCCGCTTCGGTGGACTTTCGCGGTTATGCATACTGCAGGCGCCGGCCCTTTGGCTCCGGGATGGGATCGCCGAACTCGCGAGCGGTATCCAGCCAGAGGGTGATCGCCTCCTGCGCTTCGCGGAGAGCTTCCTCCGGCGACTTCCCATGTGCGG
>DASWHY010000270.1:0-9218 GCA_036397955.1 Thermoanaerobaculia bacterium
CGTCCCCTCGGCGGCGCTCGACTGCGCGTTGTCGAGGTAGACGAGCATCGCCGGGTGCTGCGCGGTGGCGCCGAGCATCGTGCGGAACTTGCCGAGGACGTGCGGACGGATCGCGTCGCGCTCGTAGGCCAGCAGGTAGCCCCGCGTCCGGTTGTCGGTCAGCGAGACGTTGAAATGGTTGAACCAGAAATCGACCAGCACCTCGGAGAGCTGGTTCTCGGCGTAGACGGCGCGGTAGAGCTTCTGCGCCATGAGCTGCCCGAGCAGCTCGCGCTCGGGGCGGTAGCCCTGCTCGCGCGCCCAGCGCATCACCGCCCGGCGGGTTTCGGTGCGCTCGGCGTCCGGCATCTCTTCGCCCTCTCCGGGCTCCCCGCGCCCCTCGACGACGCCGGCGCGCCGCGCCTCGGCGAGCAGCCGCGGCGGCCGCGGGAACTGCCGCGCCATCTCGGCGGCGCTCATCTCCAGGGCGTCGAACCGCGCGAGGCGGCGGTCGAGGTCGCGGTCGGGGAGGTCGGCGGCGAGCTGCCGCTCCATCCAGCGGTCGAGCCCCATCGCCACCACCCTCTCGACCTCGCCGGGCCGCGCGCCGAAGGCGAAGCGGTCGAGGAGATGGGCGGCGGCCTCGCGCTCGCTCCAGCCGGCCTCGCGCCAGGGCATGTGGAGAGCGGAAGGGGCCGGCGCGGCGGCGGCCATCACGAGGACAGCGAGAGCGGCGAGGGCGGCGGCGCAAGGGGTCAGGGCGCGAGCGTGCATCGGTCACGTCTCCTCGCGGGAGGAACAGGCGAGCGGCGGAAACCCTGCGGCTATGATGCCGCGGATTCCCCGCCGATGGACGACCGCTGGCTGACCCGGCTGCTCAACGTCTACCCGCCCTACGTGGGTGCCGGGGTGCGGGTGCGCCGCACGGCGGACGGGTTCGAGTCGCGGATGAAGCTCCGCTGGTGGAACCGGAACTACTTCGGCACGCACTTCGGCGGCTCGCTCTACACGATGTGCGACCCGTTCTTCACTCTCATCCTGGCGCAACGGCTGGGGCCCGGCTACCTGGTCTGGGACAAGACCGCGACGATCCGCTTCCGCCGGCCGGGGCGCGGCACGATGACGGCCCGCTTCGAGATCCCGCCGGCCGAGGTCGAGGCGATCCGCCGCCAGGCGGAGCCGGGCGCGCCGGTCGAGCCGGTCTTCACCGCGGAGGTACGGGACGCGGCGGGCGAGGTCGTGGCGGAGGTCGAGAAGCGGCTCTGGGTGCGGAAGAGGTAGCGCCGGCTCAGCCCTTGCTCTGCGAGATCTGCCGCCGCAGCAGCTCGTTCTCGAACGCCATCCCGACCTGCGCCGTCGCCAGCTCCAGGATGTCGATGTCCTCGACCGGGTCGTCGCGCTCGCCGTTGTCGGCGTAGATCAGCGAGATCACCCGTTGCGCGCCGAGCACCGGGAAGACCACCACCTGGCCGTTCTTCGGCCGGCCGACCAGCGAGCCGAAGGGCTCGGGCAGCCGCGCGTCCTCGAACGGCACCGACTGCACCTCGCCGGTCTGGTACCCCACCGACAGCACGCTCTCGTCGTCGAGCGGCAGCTTCATGCCGCGCGTCAGCTCGGCGAGCGAGCGGCCTTCGCGGTCGGCGCCGAAGGCACCGAGCGCCACCATCTGCTCGCGGCGGACGAGAAAGAGCACCGCCCGCTCGACCGACTCCGAGATGATGTGCATGAGGTTGAGCGCGACGGTCGCCGAGATGAGCCCCGAGCGGAGGTCGCCGAAGACCCGGCGCAGGCGCGCCACGCCGGAGCGCGGGTCGTTGGCGCCGCCGGCGGCCTCCCGCCGGCTCTCCACCAGGTTCTCGACGCAGGCCACGACCGCCTCGGTCTCCGCCGGGATCGCCGCCAGCGCCCCGGCGGCGTAGACCTTGGCGAGAGGCATCCCCGGCTCGACGACGGCCACCACCGACGCCCCCGGCCGGGCGCGGCGCAGCGACACCACCTGCGACAGGGTCACGCCGTCCTGGCGGAGGTCGAGCAGCACGATCGGCGGCGGGTCGCCGGGCGGCACCTTCCCCGCTTCGGCGAGCGTCACCGCCCGCGCGCCGGCGACGTCGCGGTGCTCCCCGAGCGCGCCGGTCACGCGCGCCGCGAAGGCGCGGTCGGCCGAGACGACCTGGAGGTGGAAGGCCTCGACGGCCGGCCGCGTCCCCGCCGCCGCGAAGAGCTGCTCGAGCTCGTCCCCCTCCTCCTCGACGACCGCGGCGAGCGCCGCCCGCACCCGCGCCGCCGCCGCGGCCGGGCTCGTCGCCGGGGGCGGGACCGCCGGCCGCTCGCTGCCGGGCCAGCGCCGCTCGCCGCCGGCCTCGCCCGAGCCCTCGCCGCCGAGGCGGTTGCGCTCGTCGAAGATGCGCGCCGCCTCGAGCAGCACCATCTGGGTGTTGATGTCGGCGTCGGGGATCACGTCCCCCGGGTAGAGCGCCACGTCGTCCACCGGCCGCAGGTCGCCGACCGCGAACTCGAAGGTGCCGCGGTCCCAGGCGATGACCTCGGAGACCGCCTGCTCGATCTGCCGCACCACGGCGTTGCGCAGCGCCTGCGGCTCGATCGCCCCGCCGGCGACCAGCGTCTGCCCCAGTGTGCGCCGCTCGAGGGCCTGCTCCTGCGCCGTCACCGCCACCGCCAGCGCGGCCGGCTCGACGAGCCCCGCCTCGACGAGCAGCTCGCCGAGCTGCGGCGTGCGCGGCGCCTGCGCCGAGACCAGCTTGCCGAGATGGAAGCCGATGAGCGCACGCTCGCGGCTGCGGCGCAGCACCAGCGTCCCGGTGCGCCGCCCGAGGTGGATGAACTGCATGACGTCGGCGACCGAGACGTCCTGCAGGCTGCCGGAAATGCTCATGGGCGGCCGCCCACTACTCCCCCCGCGCCAGCTTGACCAGGCTCTCCAGGGTCCGCAGCTTGCGGTCCTGGGCGGCGAAAAGGCGGGCGGCGAAGAGCGCCGAGGCGGCGTGCACCGAGAGCAGGTCCAGGAGGTCGCGGTCCTCGGGACGAAGCAGCGGCTTGTGGTCGAGGAGCTTGAGCACGACGATCGCCCCCACCACCGCGCCCTGCACCCGCAGCGGCACGGCGGCCAGGGCGTCGGACCCGGGCGCCGGGCCGAGGCGCAGCACGCCGTCGCGCAGCGTCGCGTCCACCATCGGGTCGCCGCCGCCGTAGCCGCCGCCGGCCCAGAGGCCGCTGCGCTCGCCCTGCATCCCCGCCTCCAGCGCCACCTCGCAGCCCTCCTCGGCGTCGCGCCGCAGCAGCAGCACGAAGCGCTCGGCGCCGAGCAGGTTGATGGCGATCTCGGCGATGGCGGCCTGCACCGCGTCCGGCTCGAGACTGGCGTGGAGCTGGTAGGCGGCGACGTAGAGGTTCATCAGCCGCCCCACCTGGTGCTCGGACTCGACCAAGCGGGCGGCCAGCTCGCGCACGTCCGACTCGGCGGTGGCGAGCCGGTGCTCGAGGTCATTCTCGCCGCCGGCCGCGTCGCCGGCGCCGGAGGCGGCGCTCGCCTGCTGCAAGTTCCCTTCGAGGATGCGCAGCAGCTCGCCGGCCCGCTCGAGCGTGGCGCGGAGCTGCTCGACCAGCTCGGAGCCGGCCGCCGCCGCGGGGAACCCCTCGCTCACCCCGCCGCCTCCCCGGCCGCCGGCGCCGCCCGCTCCGCCGCCGGCTGCGGCAGGCGGGCGATGACGTCGAGGATCTCGCCGCCCGAGAACGGCTTGGCGACGTAGGCGTCGGCCCCGGCCGCGAGCCCGCGGGCGGCGTCCTCCTCGAGCCCTTCGGTGCTGATGATGACGACCGCCGTGCGGTTCCCCTCGGCGCGCAGGCCGGCCAGCAGCTCCAGCCCGTTCATGTTCGGCATGTTGACGTCGAGGAGGATCAGCTCGACGTCCGGGTGCTCGCGCAGCCGCTCCAGCGCCTCGCGCCCGTCCACGGCGTAGACCAGCGGGTACTGGCGCAGCATCACCTCATACATCTTGTGCATCAGCTTGGAGTCGTCGACGACGAGGACCTTCCTGGGCTGCACAGGCTTCTCCCGAGGGACGGGGCAGTCTAGGCCAACGCAGGGGGGGCAGCAAGGCGCATCCCTGGACTGGTCGGCAGGAGGCTTCGCCGGGTCGGTGGGGGTAAGCTCTCATTCTCGTGGACGACCGCTCCCCAGCCCGTGACACTGCTCCCGAGGTCGAGGCGATCCTCCTCGAGGGCTACCGGCGGATGTCGCCCGCCGAGAAGCTCGGCCGTGTCCTCGACCTCAACCGGGCCGTCGAGGAGCTGGCCAGGGCGCGGCTGCGGAAGCAGTACGGTCCCGACCTTTCCGAGCGCGAGGAGCGCCTCCGCCTCGCCGCCCTCCATCTCGACCGCGAGACGATGATCCGGGTCTTCGACTGGGACCCCGAAGTCCACGGTCGGTAGTCCAAGCCTTCCTCATGCCCGTGAGCGATGAGCGCGGCGCCGTGGCGCTGCGTGTTCAGGACCTGCTGGAGCGGGCGTTGCGGGAGGCGGGGCTAGAAGGAGTAGGCGACTACGGAGGGTGAACCACGGTACGCTAACAGCCGATGCGCCGGTCGCGCCTTAGAGCCGGGCGGCAGCCCCCGGCTCGGAAACGAGACCAGGAGCCTCAGCGATGGCAACACTGACTCTCGATCTCCCGGAGGACGTTTTCTCGGCCTTGCGCCGATCGCCAGAAGAGTTCGGTCGGGAGCTGCGACTGGCGGCGGCGATCCACTGGTACCAGCGCGGCCAGATCTCCCAGGAGAAGGCGGCGCAGATCGCAGGACTCGACCGCACCGACTTCCTGCTCGCTCTGGCCCGCGAAGGTGTCGACGCTTTCGTGGTGGACTTCGACGACCTAGAGCGCGAGCTCGGGCGTGGCTGACCGCGCCGCCGTCAACGCCTCACCGCTGATCTTCCTCGCCAGAGCCGGGCTTCTCGATCTCCTCCGACTGGCCGCGCCCGAGGTCGTCGTTCCCGCGCCCGTCGCCGAAGAGATCAGCCGGGTTCGGGGCACTCTCGGCCTGGTGCTTCTAGGAAAGCGGCACGGCCGGCTCACCGCAGCCCGCCCAGTGCTCGACTCGCTCCGAGCCTCGGGAATGTATCTGTCCGACCGAGTTATGGATCGCGCGTTGCGCCTGGTCGGCGAATAGGGCTCGACGGGGCGCGCGGCCGCTGGGCCTGCTACCGACTTGCCGCTAAGTCATGGAGGGGGGTCTGGTGGAGCCGATCGGGATCGAACCGACGACCTCTTGAATGCCATTCAAGCGCTCTCCCAACTGAGCTACGGCCCCACGTGGAGAGGGGGCAGTGTAGTCGGCCGGGCTTGCACTGTCAAACACTTGGCTCGTAGATTGAACGCCGATGGAGCGCGACCTCCCGCCCTACACCGTCCCGGCCGGCACGGACATCGGCCACGTCCATCTCAAGGTGGCGGACCTCGAGCGGGCGCTCGAGTTCTACTGCGGGGTGCTCGGGTTCGAGCTGGTGATGCGCTACGGGCCGCAGGCCGCGTTCGTGGGGGCTTGAACACCTGGGAGAGCCGCGGAGGTCGCCGCCGCCGCCGGGGCGGACCGGGCTCTACCACGCGGCGATCCGCTATCCCTCGCGGCGGGACCTCGCGGGGGTGGTGCGGCGGGTGCTCGCGGCCGGCATCCCGCTCCAGGGGGCGGCCGACCACGGGGTCAGCGAGGCGGTCTACCTGGCCGACCCGGACCAGAACGGCCTCGAGCTCTACTGGGACCGGCCGCGCGAAGAGTGGCCGCGCCAGCCCGACGGCCTCCCCGCCATCTCCACCGACCCGCTCGACTTGGAAGACCTGCTGCGGACCTGAGCGCGCGGGCGCCGCCGCCGCACTCCCTCACTCCTCCCGCAGCGCCACCTTCACCCGCGCCCGCCCGAAGTACAGCTCGTCGCCGTGGCGGATGCAGACGCCGCGGCGGTCGTGGGCGCTGACCTCGATCGGGCGGCCGTCGCGGAAGATGCGCGTGCCGTAGGCGCTCCCCTCGTCGCGCAGCCAATAGCACGCCTCGCCGGTGTCCCAGGTGATGCGGGCGTGCTCGCGCGAGACGGTCTGGTTGACCTCCCCCTCTTCGAGGAAGACGACGTCGTTGCGCCGCCGCACGCGGCCGTCGGCGTCGAGAACCTCGGCGAGGCGGCCGATCTGGACGCGCTCGGCGTTGGCCAAGTAGACCGGTTGCGTCGTCGTGCCTTGCTGGACGGTGAGCACGAGGACCGGCCGCGCCGCCGGCCGGCCCGGCATCTCCACTGCCGCCGCGGCGGCCGGTGCCTGCTCCTCGCCGCGCTCGAAGGCCACCCGGTAGCGCGGCTCCCCCTCCGCCGCGCCCTCCCGCTCGCGCACCGCCACCTCGACCGTGAATTCGTCCGGCACCCGCGCTCCCGCCGCCAGGAGCCGCGCCCGCGCCTCGGCCGGCAGGTCCCAGGCCTCGCGCGCCAGCGCCTCCAGCACCGCGCGCTCCTCTTCGTTCGCGGCGAAGAGGTCCACCCGCACACGCCGGTAGGGGAAGAGGTTCCGGCCGCCGCCGGCGGGCACGACGCGGGCGGCGATCTGGTCGAGGACCGCGCGGCGGACCTCGATCGGCTCGCTGCCGGCGGTCCACGGCTTGAGCCAGTGGCGGAGCTGCGCGATCAGGCCTTCGGGGTCGCCCATGGCCGCGATCCTATGGCGGGACCGCCTGCCGCGGCGCGGAGGTCGGCGCCGCCGCCTCCGCCGCGCTGCGCTTGAACAGGCCGAGCGCCGCGGCCTTGCGCACGATCCCGCCGGCGGCCGGCGCGGCGAGCCGCCCGCCGTAGCCGCCGTGCTCGACGATGACGGCCACCGCGACGGTCCGCACCGCGGGGCTGGCGACGCCGTACGGCGCGAAGCCGATGAACCAGGAGTGCGACTTCTTGCCCTCGACCTCGGCGGTCCCGGTCTTGCCCGCCATCGGCGGCTGGATGCCGCCGAGGAACTTGGCGGCGGTGCCGGAGGTCACCACCGAGCGCATGGCGCGGGCGAGGAGCGCCGCCGACTCCGACGGCAGGACCGCGACCGGATCGCCGCGCGGCGCCACCGACTCGTCCGTCGTCCAGCGCGGCTCGGGCGCCGTGCCGCCGTTGGCCACGGCCGCCGCCACGCGCGCCATCTGCAGCGGCGTCGCCACCACCTGCCCCTGACCGTACGAGGCCTGCGGCAGGGCGTCGGCGAGCTGCTCGGGCGTGTTGGGGCTGGCGACCGAGATCCCCAACAGGCGCGCCGTCTCGAGCAGCGGCGCCGGTCCCACCTCGTAGGTGCCGAGCTGCGCGAAGTAGGCGTTGCACGACTGGCGGATCCCCTTCTCGAGGTTCACTCGGCCGTGCGGCCTGGTGATGATCGGGTCGTCGCGGATCGCCCGTCCCCAGCCGCGCACGCGGTTGCCCACCCGGCCGCCGCCCAGCGGGAGACATTCGAAGACCACCCCCGACACCGCGGGATCTTTGCGCAGGGCGGCCATCGCGGTGACCATCTTGAACGTCGAGCCCGGGGGGTAGATGCCGTAGCGGGCGCGGTCGAGGACGCCGCTCATCGGGTCGTCCGACGGCTCGACCGGCAGCCGCCGCGGCCAGGGGTAGGAGACCGCGGCCAGGAGCTCGCCGCTGCGGACGTCGAGCACCACCGCCGCGGCGCCGTGCCCGGCCTGGGCGGCGTGGCGGGCGAGGATGTCGCCGGCCGCCGTCTGCAGGCGGGCGTCGATCGACAGCCGCAGCGTGCGGTCGCGGCGGAGGAGGCGCTGCACGTCTTCCGCCTGCGGCTTGTGCCGGTGGCGGAGGAGCGGCACGAGCTCGCGGTAGTCGCGGCGCACGACGGGCGTCGTCGTGCCGTCCGGCTGCTCGACCTCGACGACGGCGGCGAAGTCGTCCCACCCCTGGAGGCGCGCCGCGGCGTCGCGCTCGGCGAAGGTGGTGTTGCTCGCCGCCCAGTTGACGCGGTTCCGCAGGTCGCCCAGCAGGTGGAAGGTGCGCCCGCCCAGCGGGTACTCGCGGTCGGCGGCGGTCGTGCCCGAGGCGAGGGGGCGGCCGTCGCGGTCGACGATGGCGCCGCGCGGCAGCGTCTCGGCGACGCTCATCAGGCGCGGGTTGTAGACGAAGCGGCGCTGGCCGTCGGCCTGGAGGACGAGGGCGCCGCGGGTCAGGGTCGCGTCGCTGCGCACGAGCTGCACCTGCGCGGCGCGCGCGGCGATGGCGACGGCCGGCAGAGCCAGCGCCACGGCCACCCAGCGCAGCGGCCGGCGGAAGGGGGCGGTGACGCCCGCCTCGCCGCGCTTGGCCGACACCGCGAGCAGGATCCCCACCAGCAGGAAGTTGGCGAGCATCGCGCTCCGGCCGGCCGAGAGGAACGGCGTGACGACGCCGGTGAGCGGCACGACGCCGAGGACGCCGCCGGCGATGAGCACTACCTGGACGCCGAGGAGGAGGGTCGCCCCCAGCGCCAGGAAGAAGCCGTAGCCGCCGCCGGCGCGGAGCGCGGCGCGCAGGCCGCGCGCCACGAGCACGGCGTAGAGGGCGAAGACGGCGAGGAGGCCGAGGAAGCCCAGCTCCTCGCCGATCGCGGCGAGGACGAAGTCGGTGTGCGCCGCCGGCACGCGCCCGGGCTCCCCCAGCCCCGGGCCGGTGCCGGCGATGCCGCCGCCGGCGAAGCTCCAGAGCGATTGCGCCAGATGGTCGCCGCCGCGGAAGGGGTTGTCCCAGGGCGAGGTCCACATGCCGATGCGGGCGGTGACGTTGCGCGGGTAACCGATCCGGTAGCCGACCCAGAAGCCCACGACGAGCACGGCGACGCCGGCGACCGCCAGCGTGGCGCGGCCGCGCGCCACGGCGTAGAGGACGAGGAAGAGGAGCGCCAGGATCAGCGCCGGCCCGAGGTCGCGCTGGAGGAAGAAGAAGAAGAGGACGATCGCGATGGCGAGGAGCGGCGGCAGCGCGTACTCCAGCTTCGGCGGCGCCAAGCGCCGCGGCAGCCAGGCGAGCCCGGCGCGCCGGTCGCGCAGCTCGCGCAGGAACTCCCAGCGCTCGACGAAGTAGCCGGCGAGGAAGAGGACGAAGAGGAGCTTGATCGCCTCGACCGGCTGCACGCCGAAGAGGTTGACCTTGGCGTCGCTGCCGGCCGGGCCGCTGCCGAAGACGATCAGGACGAGCGAGACCCCGACCGCGGCGAAGAGCGGCGTGTAGGTCAG
>DASWHY010000271.1:0-2977 GCA_036397955.1 Thermoanaerobaculia bacterium
GCCGGTCTACGAGAGCTACGAAATCCTCCTCGCGCGCCCCGACGGCTCCGAGCCGGTGCGCCTGACCGAGAACGCCGCCTACGACGCCGAGTCGACCGTCTGCGCGCAGGACGGCTCGATCCTCTTCACTTCGACGCGCGACGGCGACCTCGAGCTCTATCGCATGGACGCCGCCGGCCAGAACGTGCGCCGCCTGACCGACGCACCGGGCTACGACGGCGGCGCCTTCTTCTCGCCCGACTGCTCCAAGCTCGTCTGGCGCGCCTCGCGGCCGCGCGAAGGCGCCGAGCTCGACGACTACCGCCGGCTCCTCGCACGAGGCCTCGTCCGCCCCGGCAAGCTCGAGCTCTGGACGGCCGAGGCCGACGGCTCCGAGGCGCGGCAGATCACCTACCTCGGCGCCGCCTCCTTCGCCCCCTCGTTCTTCCCCTCGGGCGAGCGGGTGATCTTCTCCTCCAACGCCGGCGACCGGGGCGGGCGGGAGTTCGACCTCTGGGCCGTGAACCTCGACGGCAGCGGCCTCAAGCGGATCACCTGGACGCCGGGGTTCGACGGCTTCCCGATGTTTTCGCCAGACGGCACGCGGCTGGCCTTGTCCTCGAACCGCAACCAGGGGGCGCCGGGCGAGACGAACGTGTTCGTCGCGCAGTGGGTGGACAAGGCAGCGGTGCCAGGCGGCGAGGGAGGGGGCGCCCCTGGGGGGCCGGGGGCGATGGGATCAGACCGTTTCTCCGCCGACGTCCGCTGGCTCGCCGACGACGCCCGCGAGGGGCGCGGCGTCGGCACCCGCGGCCTCGCCGAGGCGGCCGACTGGCTGGCCGCGCGCTTCGCTGCGCGGGGGCTGGAGCCGGCCGGCGACGAGGGGGGCTTCTTCCACCGTTTCGAGGTGCCGGTCGAGGTCGCGGTAGGGGAGGGGAGCGGCGTGACGCTCGACGGCGCCGCTCTCGCCCGCGCCGACTTCCAGCCGCTCTCCTTCTCGGCGGCCGGCACCGCCGCGGCGCCGGTCGTCGCCGCCGGCTACGGCATCACCGCCGGCGAGCTCGGCGTGGACGACTACGCCGGCGTCGAGGCGCGCGGCAAGGTGGTCGTCGTCCGCCGCTTCACGCCCGAGAGCGGTCCCTTGGCCGGCGACGAGGCGCAGCGCCGCTACGGCGACCTGCGCTACAAGGCCTGGAACGCGCGCGAGCACGGCGCCGCGGCGCTCCTCGTCGTCGATCTCCCCGTCCCCGCCGAGCCCGGCGCCGAGACGCCCGCCGAGGCGCCGCTCCCCGAGCTGCGGGTCGAGGGCTTCGGGGCGGAGGGCGACGCCGGCCTCCCGGTCGTCTTCCTTTCCCGCGCCGCGGGCGCGCGCCTCTTCGCCGGCGAGCACGAGGCGCGGCTGGCGGTCGAGCTGGCGCGCCGGAGCGAGCCGGCCGTCAACGTGGCCGGCGTGCTGCGCGGCCGCGACCGCGCCGCGCCGGTCCTCGTCGGCGCCCACTACGACCACCTCGGCCTCGGCGGGCCGGGCTCGCTCGAGCCCGACGCCAAGGAGCCGCACAACGGCGCCGACGACAACGCCTCGGGCACCGCGGGGCTGCTCGAGATCGCCCGCCTCCTCGCCGAACGCCGTGGCGAGCTCGGGCGCGACGTCTGGTTCGTCGCCTTCGCCGGCGAGGAGCGCGGCGTCCTCGGCTCGACCGCCTTCGTCCGCCGGCCGCCCGCCGGGCTGGCGCCGGACGCCCTCGTCGCCATGCTCAACCTCGACATGGTGGGGCGCTTGCGCGGCAACAAGCTGACGGTCCTGGGCGGCGAGTCGGCCGACGAATGGCCGGCGCTGGTGCCGCCGGTCTGCGAGAAGGCCGGTCTCGCGTGCAGCCTCTCCGGCGACGGCTACGGCCCCTCGGACCACACGCCGTTCTACGCCGCCGGAGTGCCGATCCTCCACTTCTTCACCGGCACCCACGCCGACTACCACCGGCCGAGCGACGACGCGGCGCGCGTCAACGCCGCCGGCGGGGCGCGGGTGGCGGCGGTGGTCGCGGACGTCGCCGCCGAGCTTTCCCGCCGCCCCGCCGCGCTCACCTACCGGGCCACGCCGTCCCCGCCGCCGGCCGGCGACATCCGCAGCTACGGCGCCTCGCTCGGCACCGTCCCCGACTACGCCGGCGACGGCCGCCCCGGGGTGCTCCTGGCCGGCGTCCGCCCCGGGAGCCCCGCGGAGACCGGGGGCTTGCGGCGGGGGGACCTCCTCGTCGAGCTGCGCGGCTCGCCGATCCAGACCATCCACGACCTGATGTTCGTGCTCCGCGCCGCCAAGCCGGGGGAGAAGGCGACGGCGGTCGTCGAGCGCGACGGCCAGCGGGTCCGCCTGGAGGTGGTCTTCGGCGAAGGTCGCCGCATGCGGTAGGCCGCGGAGCAAACCCGCGGGCGTTCTCTGCGTATCACTCGTGCACTCTGCAAACTAGGAGAAGCCTCGCCATGACGAAGACCCTGCCGCTCGCCTGCGCCCTGCTGCTCGTCGCCGGCGCCGCCGCCGCCGCCCCCCCGCGCACCGTCGCCCCCGAGTACAAGCCCAAGCTCGAGCAGTTCATCGCCGCCAAGGGGAGCAAGCCCGAGGCCGAGCGCCTGCAGGAGCTGTTCGATCTCTACTGGGACTTCGCGATGCACGAGTTCCCGGAGTTCGCCACCTACGTCGGCTTCCCCGGCCAGAACGACCGCTGGACCGACCAGTCGCTGGCCGCGCAGGAGGCGCGGGACGCCCTGCTGCCGCTCGCCGTCCGGACGATGCAGTCGATCGACCGCGCCAAGCTGTCGGCGGCCGACCGCGTCAACTACGACCTCTTCCTGCGCGACATCCAGAGCGGCGTCGAGGGGAACCGCTTCCCGGGCGAGTACCTGGCGATCAACCAGATGGGCGGCGTGCAGCAGGGGCCGGCCGACATGCTGGTGCAGATGCCGAAGACCAACCTGCAGCAGGCCGAGGACATCCTCGCCCGCC
>DASWHY010000272.1:0-12017 GCA_036397955.1 Thermoanaerobaculia bacterium
CCGTCGGCGACCCCGATCCGCATCCGTCCGCTCGACGAGCTGGACATCGGCGCCATCGTCGCCATCGACGAGCGGATCGGCGGCCGCTACCGGCCGGAAGTCTGGGAGCGGCGGATCGGTTACTACATCCGGCGGGACCCCGAGGCTTCGCAGGTTGCCGAGGTGGACGGCAAGGTCGTCGGCTTCATGCTCGGCGAAGTGCGGTCGGGGGAGTTCGGGCTCGAGGAGCCGACCGGCTGGATCGAGGTCCTGGGGGTCGATCCCGCCTACCGCAGCCAGGCGATCGGCCGCCGGCTCGCCGAGGCGATCCTGGGGCACTTCCGCAAGCAGGGCGCGACGACCGTGCGCACCCTGGTGGACGAAGGGATGGAGGAGATCGCCCGCTTCTTCGCCTCGCTGGGCTTCGAGCCGGCGCCCCTTCGCCCCTTCGTCAAGCACCTGGAGTAGTGGAGATCGAGCGATGAGCGTCCGCACCGCGAGCCTGCCCAAGACCTTCCACGACGCCGTCGTGCGCTGGCAGGAGACCTACCTGCCGGACTACGACCTGCTGCTCGAGAGCTGGGACCGCTTCTTCCCCAACGAGCCGCGCTTCGAGCTCTGCGCCTTCCGCGAGCTCGGCATGTGCAGCGAGGTCGAGTGCGGCGACATGAAGGGGCAGCCCAAGCCGACGCGCGCCGCCGACCTGCTCCCCGAGCAGGCCCACCACCTCTTCGGCGCCATCCGCGCCCAGGCCTCGACCGAGTTCGGCTCCATCCAGCAGCACCGGCTGACCCTGGCCCGCGCGCAGGAGGAGGAGGAGCAGTTCTGGATCCTGCGCATGATGGCCGAGGAGCTGCGCCACGGCTACCAGATGCTCCACCTCCTCGTCGAGGACGACTGGAGCTCGGTGACCGAGGAGTCGCGGGCCAACGTCGTCGAGGGCATCCTCGCGATGACCACCGGCTCGCACATCCTCGGCGCCTTCAACATCGACTTCGATTCCTTCGTCGACAGCGTCGTCTTCTGCGCCCTCATCGACCGGGTGGGGAAGTACCAGCTCGCGATGCAGCGCATCAGCGCCTACAAGCCGATGGCCGAGAGCATGCCGCAGATGCTGCGCGAGGAGGCCTTCCATCTCGCCGCCGGCGTCGTGCCGATGCGCCGCTGGGTGACCAAGGCGGCCAAGGGCGAGGTCTACATCACGATGGAGGCGCTGCAGAAGGCGGTCAACAAGTGGCTGCCGCGCGCCCTCGAGATGTTCGGCGACGAGCGCGGCGGCGGCACCAACGTGCGCTACGGCCTGAAGCCGATGAAGAACGCCGAGGCCCAGCGGCAATACTACGAGGAGGTCGAGAAGCTCCTCCGCGACCTCAACATGCGCTACGTGCGGGCGCGGGTCGAGAAGCTCTCGCTGGTCGAGGCCGAGCGGCTGCTCGACCGCATCGTCGAGAGCGGCGAGGCCGTGGACGGCGTCGGCCCCGAGGAGCTGCTGCGCCTGCCGCACGCAGATTTTTTCCGCCGCCGCGGCGTCCCCGCCTTCCAGATGGTCGGCTGGGCGGGCGAGCGCTTCACCGACGTCGCCGAGTACGCCCGCCACCTGCGCGCCCACCTGCCGGAGTCCTATCTCGCCGGGATCGACTTCAAAGACTACTTCGATGCCTTGACGAAGATCGCGCGCGGCGAGCTGACCGTCGAGCAGGCCACCCGCCAGACCCCCGAGCTGCGGCGCGTCGCCGGCGCCTGCCCCTGCTCGAAGGGGGTGCGCTGGGTGATCGAGGAGCCCGCCGCCATCGCAACGTAATTGCTGTTGAGGGTGGCCAGAGCGCGCACGACCGACACACCACAATCTCTCCCCCCTTCTTATGACTCTCTTCAACCGTCTCCTGGTCGGGACCCTGCCGCTGGTCCCGAAGGCCGTGGTGCGCAAGGTCGCCTCGCGCTACGTCGCCGGCGAGACACTGGACGACGCCCTGCGCGTCGTCCGCGAGCTCAACGGTCAGGGAGCGATGGCGACGATCGACCTCCTCGGCGAGGAGGTCGCGGAGCGCGACAAGGCCCTCGCCGCGGTCGAGGAGTACCGGCGCGTCTTCGCCGCCATCGAGCGCGAGGGGCTGGACTCGAACGTCTCGATCAAGCTCACGCTCCTCGGGCTCAAGATCGACGAGGCCTTCTGCCGCGACAACGTGGCGACGATCGCCGCGGCCGCCCGCGACTGCGGCGGCAACTTCGTGCGCATCGACATGGAGGACTCGACCTGCACCGACGCCACCCTGCGCATCTACCGCGACCTCCACGACCGCTGCCGCAACCTCGGCGTCGTCCTCCAGGCCTACATGCGTCGCACCCTGACAGACATCGATGAGCTGCCGGCGGACGGCGCCTCGGTCCGCCTGTGCAAGGGGATCTACGTCGAGCCGCGCGAGATCGCCTGGAAGGGCTATGAGACGGTGCGCCACAACTTCGTCCAGGCACTCGAGAAGCTGATCGCGCGCGGCGTCTACCCGGCGGTCGCCACGCACGACGAGTACCTGACCTGCGCCGCCGTCGCGCTCATCGACCGCCACGGCCTGCCGCGCGAGGGCTACGAGTTCCAGATGCTCTTGGGAGTGGACGAGCAGCTCCGCCGGATCCTGATCACCGGCGGCCACCGGCTGCGGGTCTACGTCCCCTACGGCCGCGACTGGCACCCCTACTCCATGCGCCGCCTACGCGAGAACCCGGAGGTCGCCCGGCACGTGCTGCGGGCGTTCCTGCGCGGCCGCGGCTGATCCTGGCGGTTCCAGGCCCGGCGGGGCGCCTCGCGCCGCCCCCCACGGGGCGACCGAGCCCCCTGGGCCGCAAGAGCGACTGTTGCAGCGAGAAGCGATTCCCCACATCATGGCCTGGCGTGGCGATGTTTGCGCGGCAGCTCCGCGCAGGGTCCGTTCTCCTTCTCGCCGGGCTTGCCGCTCCGGTATCGGGGGAGCCGTATCTGGTCAAGGACCTCAACCGGGAGCCGGCGAACGAGCCCGTCGAGCTCTTCTTGGCGACTGCGGTGGAGGAAGTCGTCTACTTCGCGGCCAGCGACCCGGCCCATGGCACCGAGCTGTGGCGCTCTGACGGCACCGAAGCCGGCACCTGGAGGCTGACCGACGCCTGTCCCGGGCGCTGCAGCTCCGCCCCTTGGGAGGTTAGGGTCCTTCGCGGGCAGCTCTTTTTCAGCGCCGACGACGGTTTCTCCGGGCGCGAGCTATGGCGCAGCGACGGCACCTCGGGAGGCGAGAGCCGCGTGCGCGACATCTGCCCCGGACCTTGCAGCAGCAACCCCTACGAGCTGCAGGAAGGCCCGGGCGGCGAGCTGCTCTTTTTCGCCTCGGCTGGAAGGGCGCGGCAGCTCTGGCGCACGAACGGCTCGCGCCGTGGGACGGTACCCATCGAAACGGTCTGCACGACCTTAGACTGGCAGTTCACGTGTTCCTACTACCTGCAGCGAATCGGTGGCCTGATGCTCTTCGTCGTGTCGGACGCTTTGCCGACGGAGCTGTGGCGTAGCGACGGCACGGCTGCCGGCACCCGACCTCTCCGGGAGCTCGTCCCCGACCTGCCGGCCGTCACTTCCTTGCCCGTCGCCGTCGGCGGCTTCGCCCTCTTCTGGTCCCAGAACGGCCTCTGGCGGACCGACGGCACGTCCGCGGTGCGGATCAAAGCCCTGAATGACCTGACGACGCCGCGCGAGTACCACCAGCCTCTGATTCGCGGGGTCTGGAACGGTTTGGTCTTCACCACCCTCGACGGCGGTGCGCTGGTTCGGTCGGACGGCACCCCCGAAGGGACGTTCGTGGTCGAGTTGTTCCCGGACGGCTCCGGCGTAGAGGACCTAATACCTCTCCGAGACGCTGCCCTACTCCTCACCTCGGACGGGAAGGGGCAAGCCCTCTGGCGGACGCAGGGGACTCGCGAGACCACCGAGAAGGTCTTTTCGCTCCGCTCCGCTCCGAACCCCACCGCCCGTAGATGGATTGAAGACATGGTCGCCCTCGGCACGGGTCGGGCCGTTTTTCGCATCAAGCATAGTGCGGACCACCTCGACGAGACTCTCGAAGTCTGGGTGACGGACGCGACTCCTCGGGGGACCCGACGCCTGGAGGGCGTGCTATCCGGCTCCCCCTCCTACCCGATGATGCCGGCGGGGGATCAGGTCTTTTTCCTGCGCAAGTCCTACTACGATGCTCGGCAGCTTTGGCGGACCGACGGCACCGAGGCCGGTACCGGACTGGTCAAGGACTTTCAGGAGGCCCCAGGTTCGTCAGGTCCCCTCGCCCAGCTCGCGTTCGGCGGGGGCCTCCTCGTCTCGGCCCAGACCTCCGACACCGAGGCTCCGCTCTTCCACTCCGACGGGACCCGTGCGGGCACCCGCGTCCTGAGCGAAGAAGCCGGCTGGGGGTCGGGCTTCAGGCGGGTCGGCGATCGGGTTTTCTTCGCCGCGGCGGAGGCGTCGATCGTCCCGGGGCTCGTCAACCGGTCCTTCGCGGCGAAGGGCCTCTGGTCGACCGATGGCACCGAGGCCGGTACCTCCCAGGTCTCCGACGAGGTCTACGCCTACCGGCCACTGGCGACGTTCCATCGGCAGCTGTTCTTCAGCGCCGGTCTCGGGATCGTCGGTCCGTTCGGTGGCGTCGATGTCGAGCTGTGGAAGAGCGACGGCACCGGCCGCGGCACCCGGAACGTGAAGAACATCAATCCGTACTTCTTCGACACCGGCTTCCACCACATCTGCTACGGCGCTCCTTCGAATCCGGGGCCGGGCGTCGTTCTGGCGGACCGGCTCTTCTTCGCCGCCGACGACGGGCGCTTCGGCCGCGAGCTGTGGAGGACTGACGGCACCCGGGCGGGCACCCGGCTCTTCTTCGACGTCAACCCGCGACGATCTCCTGAGCTGCCTCCGGCCTGCAGCGACGGCGACGACGGCCGGCGCGATACCGGGCTCTCCTCCAACCCGGAGGAGCTTCTCCGGTTCCACGGGGGGGCGCTCTTCGCGGCCGACGACGGGGAGACCGGCCGCGAGCTCTGGTGGACGGACGGAATCCCGGCCGGCACCCGGCGGGTCGAGGATCTCCAGCCCGGTCCGGCGGGCTCGGCGCCGCACGGCCTGACGCGCTTCGGGGACGCCGTTTTCTTCTTCGCCTCGGCGACGGGAAACGGGGAGGGGCTCTGGCGCACGGACGGCACGGCGGCCGGGACTTTTCTCGTCCACCCCCTCGCCGTCCGGGGGATGCCTTCGTGGGCCTGGAGCCCGCGGGTGGTGGGCGACGGTCTCTTCTTCGTCGTCTACAACGAGACGACCGGACCCGAGCTGTGGACGAGCCAGGGCGACGCCCCCTCGACCCGCCTGGTGGTGGACCTACGCCCCGGCCCCTCCGGCTCCTACCCTCAGGAGCTCGTCGACGCCGGAGGGGTGCTGGTCTTTGCCGCCACCGACGGCGAGACCGGCCTCGAGCCCTGGCGCAGTGACGGAACGGCGGCCGGGACCTACCCCCTGGGCGACCTCAACCGCGGACCAGATGCCTCTTCCCCCGGGCCCTTCACGCGAATCGGAGACACTCTCTTCACCGGCGCCTGGGAGCCTGTCCACGGCCGGGAACTCTGGGCGATCCCGCTCTCGAAGAACTGAGGCGACTCCAGCGGGGCGCGCCTTCCTCAGCGGCACCTGACCCCCGCCCACGCGGGCGGTCAGGCCTCCGGCAAGCCGGCCCTGCCCCCGCCGTGTACAATCCGCCTAACTTTCGCAGCACCAGGACGATGGCGGACACCGAAGACTTCGAATCGACTGAGGAAAGGCTCCTCCAGCGGGACACGGACGGGATCGACGTCTCGGCGCTCCCGGAGGGCAGCAGTGCGACCCAGAGCTACGACTCGCTGACCCGGGAGCGGCCGAGCGGCCCGCAGGGGGCGCGGGTCGAGGCCAACGTCATCCTCATCGCCCATCCGGAGAGCCGGCGGCTCGGCTCGCGCTACCGCGTCTCCCCCGGCGCCACGCTCGAGATCGGCCGCTCGGGCGCGGTGGCGATCACCCTCCCCGAGGTCATGTCGCTGTCGCGGCGGCACGCGCGCCTGCGCTACATGGGCCCGCTCGTCACCCTCGAGGACCTGGGAAGCACCAACGGCACCTACGTCAACGGCCGCCTCATCGACGGGCGGGCGGTGCTCAGGAGCGGCGACCGCTTCCAGACCGCGGCCGTCCACTTCAAGTTCCTCCACGAGAAGGACGTCGAGACCGCCTACCACGAGGCGATCTACGACCTCGTGGCGCGCGACGGCCTGACCGAGATCTGGAACAAGCGGAAGTACGACGAGGAGATCCGGCGCGAGTTCGCCCGCGCCGTGCGCCACGGGCGGCCGCTCTCGCTCATCCTCTTCGACCTCGACGACTTCAAGCGGGTCAACGACAGCCACGGCCACCTCTGCGGCGACTTCCTCTTGAAGCACGTGGCGGCGCTGGCGCGCGAGATGGTGCGGCCGGAGCAGGTGCTGGCGCGGGTGGGGGGGGACGAGTTCGCGATCCTGGCGCCGGAGACCACGGCGCAGGGGGCGGCGATCCTGGCCGGCAAGCTGCGCGACCGCATCCGCGGCCGCGACTACCGCTACGGCGACCTGCAGATCCCGGTTTCCTGCTCCTTCGGCGTGGCGGAGCTCGGCCCCGGGATGGTGCACGCCGAGAGCCTGTACGAGGCCGCCGACCGCGCCCTGCTCCAGGCCAAGCGCGAGGGGCGGGACCGCGTGGGTGTGGCCGAGGAGGCGGGGCCGGCGAAGGTCCCCGCCGCGGCCCCCTAGCGGCCCGGCGCCGCCGGCGCCGCCACCCGCGGCGCCAGCAGGTGCCGCTGCATGAACTCGAAGACCACCGCCTGCAGGTAGTCCACGTTCGGCTTCTTGGCGAAGCCGTGCCCCTCGTTCTTGCCCACGACGTACCAGACCGCGGCGCCGTTGGCCTCGACCGCCTTGACGATCTCCTCCGACTCCGAGAGCGGCACCCGCGGATCGTTGGCGCCCTGCGCCACGACCAGCGGGCGGCGGATCTTGGCCGCCTGCCGGCGCGGCGAGATGCGCTCGAAGAAGGCGCGCATCTCCGGCAGCCGCTCGTCGCCGTACTCCGCCCGCCGCAGGTCGCGCCGGTACTCCTGGGTGTTCTCGAGGAAGGTGGTGAAGTCGCTGATCCCCACCGACTCCGAGGCGCAGCAGAGGCGGTCGCTGTAGTGGACGAGGCTGGCGAGCACCATGTAGCCGCCGTAGGAGCCGCCCATGACCATGACGCGCGAGGCGTCGAGGTCGGGCTGCGCGGCGATCCAGTCGAGGAGCGCGCCGATGTCCTTGACCGAGTCCTCCCGCTGCATCGCGTTGTCGAGGCCGCCGTAGGTCTTGCCGTAGCCGGTCGAGCCGCGGACGTTGGGGAAGATCACGACGATCCCCTTCTCGTCGACGAGGTAGTTGTTGGCGCTCTGGAAGCCGGGTCGGCTCTGCCCCTCGGGGCCGCCGTGGATGTTGATCAGCACCGGCCGCGGGCCGGGGAAGCGCTCCGTCGAGGGGCGGTAGACCCAGGCCGGGATGGTCCGCCGCGTCCCGGGCGCCGTCTCGTCGAAGGTGGGGAAGCGGACCAGCTCGGGCACCGCGAAGCGGGAGGCGTCGAGGCCGCCGACCTCGCTCTCGGTCCAGCGGTCGAGCCGGCGCGCCTCCGGGTCGTAGCTGTAGACGTCGGAGGGGGAGCGCGCCCAGGAGAGGCGGAAGGCGACCTCGCGGCTGCGCGGCCGGAAGGCGAGGCTGTCGGCCACTCCCTGCGGCAGCTCCGGGGCGGGCAGCTCGCGGCCGCTCGCGGTCTCGAGCAGGTGGAGCTTGCCGAACCCCTCCTCGTTGGTGAAGAAGGCGAGGAGGCCGCCGTCGTCCGCGAGGTCGAAGTCCTCGACGTCCCAGGCTTGCTCGCCCGAGAGCACCGTGTGGCCGCCGGTCGCGGGATCGAGCCGCACCAGCCGGAGGAACTCCGAGTCGCGGTCGGTCGTGGTGTAGACGGCGCGGCCGTCCGGCGTCCAGAGGCCGCCGAAGTAGGCGAGCTTCGTGCCCTCCGGGCGCGGGGTGAGGGCCTGGAGCGCGCCGCTCGCCGCATCGACCGCGTGCAGGTAGGTCTCGGTCACGGAGACGAACTGGGAGAGCAGGAGGCGCCGGTCGTCCGGGCTCCAGTCGAGGATGCTCCAGTCCCCCGCCAGCTCGGCCACCCGCCGCTCGGCGCCGCTCGCCGCGTCCCAGACGTAGAGGTCCATGTCGCGGCCGTTGCGCGCGTTGCCGGTGTAGGCGAGCAGCCCGCCGTCGTGCGACCACTCGCCGCCCTGGTGGCGGTGGACGCCGTCGGTGATGCGCCGCGTGCGCGCCGCGGCGCGGTCGAGGAGGTAGAGTTGGAAGTTCTCGGCGCCACCCTGGTCCATCGCGTAGGCGAGCTGCTCCGGGTGCCCGGAGCGGTAGCCGCCGCCGAGGATGCGCTCGGGCTCGAAGGTGAGCTGCGTGCGCGCCCCGAGGGGCACCTTCAGCTCGTGGAGCTGGTTGGTCTCGGCGAAGCGGGTGGTGATGAGGAGGCGCCGCTCGGTCGGGTGCCAGTCCTGAAGCGTCGCGGAACGAGTGTTCTGGTACGGCCGCATGGCGTCGAGCGTGCTCTTGGGGATCGGCGGCACGTTCTTGACGACGATCGCCTCCGGCACCGGGATCGGCTCCGGCGTCGCAGTGGCTGCGGGCTCGGCGGCGGCGAGGGGGAGCGGCGCCGCCAGGAGCAGCGCGGCCAGGAGAGTGCGGGTCATCGGAGTCCTCCGGATAGTGCGGCCTCGGAACGGGCGTTGGAGCATACACCGCGGCGTCGCGCGCGCGCCGCCGGGCGGCCGGCGACACCGGCGGTACAATTCGCCGGCATGCTCCGCGAGCTGCACGTCAAGAACCTGGCCGTGTTGGCGGAGGCGCGGGTGGAGCTCGAGGCGGGGCTCAACGTGCTCTCGGGGGAGACCGGGGCGGGGAAGTCGATCGTGGTGGACTCGCTGGCGCTCTTGGCCGGGGCGCGGGCTTCGCTGGATCTGATCCGCACCGGCGCCGAGAGCCTCTGGCTCGCCGGGGTGTTCGCGCCGGAGGGCGCCGGCTGGCGCGAGCTGCTCGAGGCAGCCGGGCTCGACGCCGAGGGGGACGAGGTGCTGGTCCGCCGCGAGATCGCCCGCGGCGGCAAGAGCCGGGTCTTCGTCAACGACCAGCCCACGACCCTCCGCCTCCTCGCCGACCTCGCGCCCTACCTCCTCCGCATCCACGGCCAGCGCGACGAGCTGGGTCTCACCACGCCCGACCTGCAGCGCGAGTGGCTCGACCGCAGCGGCGGCGAGGCCGCCGTGCCGCTCCTCGGCCGCGTCGCCGACGCTTGGACGCGCCACGCCCGCCTCGCCGAGCGCCTCGCCGGCCTCGAAGGGAACGAGCGCGCCCGCCGCGAGCGGCTCGACCTCCTCCGCTTCCAAGCCGGCGAGATCGACGCCGCGCGCCCGGTCGCCGGCGAGGAGGACGACCTGCGCGCCGAGCGCGACCTCCTGCGCCACGCCGAGGCGATCGCCCGCGGCCTCGGCGGCTCGCTCGCCCTGCTCTTCGACGAGGAGGGGGCCGCGGTGGACCGCGTCGCCCGCGCCCACGCCCTCCTCCAGGAGATCGCCGCCTGGGACCGGGAGGCCGGCCCCTGGGCGGCCGAGCTCGACGAGCTGCGGGCGCGGCTCGCCGAGGTCGCCCACGGCGTCGCCCGGCGGCTCGACGGCCTGGAGGCCGACCCGGCGCGCCTCGACGCCGTGGAGGAGCGCCTGGCCGTCCTCGAGCGCCTGTTCCGCAAGCACGGCGGCTCCTCGGCCGCGCTCCTGGCGCGGCGGCGTGAGATCGAGAGCGAGCTCGCCGAGCTGACCGGCGACGAGGCGGGGCGGGAGGAGCTGGCGGCGCGGGCGGCGGCGACGCTCGCGGAGTACCGCGAGGCGGCGCTCGCCCTCTCGGCGGCGCGTACGGCCTGGGGACGGGTGCTGGCGGAGCGCATGCGGGCCGAGCTCGCGGACCTCGGGCTCGGCAAGGCGCGCCTGGCCGTTCGGCTCGAGCGGCGCCGGCGGGCCGGCAGTCCGCTCGTTCTCGACGGCGAGGCGGTCGAGATGGGGGCCGAAGGCGTGGACCAGGTGGTCTTCACCTTCGCCCCCAACCCCGGCGAGGAGCCGCGCCCGCTCGCCCGGATCGCCTCGGGGGGCGAGCTGGCCCGCCTCTACCTCGCCCTCCAGCTCGCCGCGCGGGTGGACGCCGAGGAGGCCCGCCCGACGCTGGTCTTCGACGAGGTGGACGCCGGCATCGGCGGCGCCGAGGCGGCGGCCCTCGGCCGCAAGCTCCAGCGCCTGGCGCGCGGCGGGCAGATCCTGGCGGTGACCCACCTGCCCCAGGTCGCCAGCCACGCCGACGCCCACTTCCGGGTGGCCAAGCGGGTGGAGCGCGGGCGGACGCACGTGGCGGTCGAGCCGCTCGACCGCACGGCGCGGGTCGAGGAGGTGGCGCGGATGCTCGCCGGCAGCGAGGTCACCCGCCTCTCGCTCTCGCACGCCCGCGAGCTGATCGCCGCGGCGGCGCGATGACGGCGCCGCCGGCCTTCTGGCGCTGGGGGGAGCCGGTCGCCCCTCTCGCCGCCCTCCTCGCCCGCGGCGGCCTCCTCGCCGTTCCCACCGAGTCGAGCTACGCCCTGGCCGCCGACCCGCGCAATGCGGCGGGGGTCGCCGCGGTTTACAGGATCAAGGGGCGCGACGCCGGCAAGCCGCTGCCGGTGGTGGTCGCGGGGCCCGAGCAGCTCGCCAGCTTGGGGATCGACCCCGGGCTCCCTATACTGGACGCGCTCGCCGCGCTCTGGCCGGCACCGCTCACCGTGGCGCTGCCGCTCGCCCGGCCGCTGCCCGCGGCGGCGGGGGAGGCGACGCTGGCGGTGCGGGTCCCGGCCCACGCCGGCCTGCGGCGCCTGCTCGCCGCGCTGGGGACGCCGCTGACGGCGACCAGCGCCAACGCCAGCGGCGGGCCGCCGCTGCTCGAGCCGCACGGCGCGGCCGAGCTGCTGGCGGGCGAGGACGCCGTGGTGGTGGACGGCGGTCTCCTCCCCGGAGGGGCGCCGTCGACGCTCGTGGAGCTCGGCCCGGCCGGCCTCCGCGTGCTGCGTGAAGGGGCCTTCCCGGTCGAGCGCCTGCGCGCCCGGCTCGGCGAGGCCGCGATTGGACTGCCGCCGACCGAGGAAGCGCGATGAACCGTCGCCCGCTCACAGCCCTTCTCCTTACCCTCGCTTGCCTCGCGCCCATCGCCGTGCCCGCCGCGGCGGTGCCGCCGGCGCCGGCACCGGCCGCCGCCGCCACCATCCCGATCGACGAGATCCACGCCGGCCAGAAGGGCTACGGCCTCTCGGTCTTCACCGGCGGCCAGGTCGAGCGCTTCGACGTCGAGGTGCTGGGCGTGCTCCGCAACCTCACCCCGGACACCAGCTACATCCTGGCCCGCCTCACCGGCCACGGGCTCGAGCAGCACGGCGTCATCGCCGGCATGAGCGGCAGCCCGGTCTTCCTCGACGGCCGGCTCGCCGGCGCGGTGGCCTTCAGCTGGCCGTTCTCGAACGACGCGGTGGGAGGCATCACCCCGATCGCCGACATGCGGCGGTTGAACAGCCTGGCGTCTCCCGCGGCGGCGCCCGCCGCGAGCCCGGCCCTGCCGCCCCTGGCGCTCGCCGACCTGCTCAGCGCCAAGCTCCCCGTCGGATTGCTCGAGCGCGAGCTGGCGCGCCTGCGGCCGCCGGTCGCCGCGGGCGGGACGTCGAGCATCCAGTGGTCCGCCGCCGGCTTCGGCGAGCTGTCCCAGGGGCTCCTTCGGCAGGCGCTCGGGGCGGTCTTCTCGGCCGGCGCGGCGAACGGCGGCGCCGGCACGGCGCTGCCCGGCGCCGCGCCCACCGCGCTCGCCCCCGGCGCCGCGGTCGGCGCGGTGCTGATCGACGGCGACCTCAAGTT
>DASWHY010000273.1:0-6901 GCA_036397955.1 Thermoanaerobaculia bacterium
CAGCACCTCGGCCGGCTCCCCCCAGCGCGCCAGCCAGAGGAGCCGCCGGGCGCCGGCGCGGCCGCGGAAGGGGCGGCGGAAGTCCTCCAGGATCTCGTCGAGGGCCGGGGTGGGGCGGTCCAGGAGCGAGCGCAGCCCGCCGTGCCAGAGGGCGAAGACGAGGAGCGGCGCCAGGAGCTCCCCGGCGGGCCGCCGCCGCAGGAGCCGGAACACCCAGGGGGGCCGCAGGTCCGGGAAGACGGGCGGGGCGAGCAGCGCGAGGCGCGCCGTCCGCTCCGGCCAGGTCGCGGCGTAATGGACCGCGACCGTCGCGCCCGCGTCGTGGCCCACGACGCTCCAGGCCGGCAGCCTCAACTCGGCGCGCAGTTCTTCGATCGCCGCCGCCATACGCGCCGCGTCCGGGGGCCCCGGCAGCGGCGGCGATCGTCCCAGGCCGGGCAGGTCCACGACGACGCAGGTGTGGCGGGGCGCGAGCCGCTCCACCACCGGGTCCCAGAGCCGCCCGCTGGTGGGCAAGCCGTGCAGGAAGAGGACCGGCGGGCCGTTGCCGCGGAGGCGGTGGTGCACGCCGGAGGCCCCGCCTAGCAGGCCTCCGCCCCGGCGCGCCGTCCGCCGGCGCCGCGCAGCCGCCGTACCCCGGCGGCCAGCCGGCCGAGAAGGCTCCAGCTCTCGATCCAGGCCCATGCCCCCGCCGTCAGCAGGCCGAAGACCAGCATCGACACCCGCCGCCGCGGCCGGAAGCGGCTGTAGAGCGCGTTGAGCGTGAAGGCGCAGCTGACGTAGATGGACTGCGCGGCGGTGAGCCCGAAGCCGCGGCGGATCGGCGCGCGGTAGACCGCGGTCTCGATGCTGTGGTTGAACATCCGCCCCATCCGCCCGACGTTGCGGTCGTAGACCCGGCGCTGGCGGCGGCTCAGGCGGCCGCGGCCGCGGGCGTCGAGGATCCAGCGCGCCCCCTCGGCGGCGTGGCGAAAGGCCGCCGTCACCCCGTTGCCGGTCAGCGCGTCGGGCAGCGAGACCGACTCGCCGGCGAGGATCCAATTGGGGCCGCAGGCGCGCCGGTGGACGAAGCAGCGGTAGGCGGTGGCACGGACCTCGAGCTCCGGCCGCCCCGCCAGCAGCGGCGCGAAGCGCGGGAAGCGCGCCAGCCGGTCGCGCAGGATCTCGCCCGGCCGGCGGCCGTGCCGGCGCTCCGCCTTGACCGCCTCCGCCGCCAGCACGCAGCCGATGCTCGCCATCGTCGGACTGATCGGAATCTCCCAGATCCAGGAGAGGTAGTCGTCGGCGGGCGCCTCGACGTAGAACGTGGTCCCCTCGTTCTCGCACGGGGTCTCGAGGTAGCACCAGAAGCTCACCTTCTCGCGGCCGTAGTCGACGCGGCGGATGCCGAGCTGGCGGGCGAAGAGGCGCACGTTGCGGCCGGAGGCGTCAACGAACCACGCCGCCTCCACCCGGCGGCCGCCCGCGGTCTCGACCGCCGCCACCCGCGCGCCGTCCATCGCCAGCCGGGCCGCGCGGTCCCAGAGGAACTCGACGCCGACCTCGCGGGCGCGCGCGTAGAGGCGATCGTCCATCGCCTGGCGGTCGACGTGCAGGGTGAGCTGCTCGAAGCGCAGCGGCGGCTCCCCCCACCAGCGCGGCGGCTGGCCGGCGGCGACGCCGCCGGGCGAGACGACCTTGATGTTGCGCTTGAAGGTGGCGACGCGCTCGCCGACCAGGGCGTCGCGCGACAGGCCGAGCTCGGCGAGCAGGCCGGGGGAGGACCAGTCGAGCGACTCCCCCACGCGGAGGTGCGGGAAGGGCTCCGGCTCGATGCAGAGGACGGAGAGCCCTCCCTGCCGCAGGTGAATCGCCGCGGCCAGACCGGCCACGCCGCCGCCCACGACCGCCGCGTCGCACGTCAGCACCGATTCCGGTCGGCTCTCTGCCGTCCTCGAGGTCACGCTGAGCTCCCCGTATTTGCTTCCAGTCTACTCGACGCGCCGGCCCCGGGCGCGGGCACGGAAATCAGGATCGTGGATGGAAGCGGTCGTAGAGACTGCGCAGGCGTTGCTGGTGGATGTGCGTGTAGATCTGGGTGGTCGAGATGTCGGCGTGGCCGAGCATCATCTGGACCGCCCGCAGGTCGGCGCCGTGCTCCAGGAGGTGCGTGGCGAAGCTGTGGCGGAGGACGTGCGGCGAGACCCCCCGCACGCCGGCTGCCCGCGCGTAGTCGCGCAGCGCCTTCCAGAACCCCTGGCGGGTCATCGGCTCGCCGAGGCGGGAGAGGAAGACTCCCGCCGTCCGGCCGCCGCCGGCCAGTCCTGGCCGTGCCTCGCGCAGGTAGCGACCCACCCAGGCCTCCGCCTGCTCGCCCACCGGGACGATCCGCTCTTTGCTCCCCTTGCCGTAGGCCACCAGGAACCCGGCGTCGAGCCGGAGCTGCGGCAGGGCGAGCCCGACGAGCTCGCTGACCCGCAGGCCGGTGGCGTAGAGGAGCTCGAGCATCGCGCGGTCCCGCAGCCCGCGCGACGTCGCCGTGTCGGGGGCGGCGAGGAGCGCCTCCACCTCGCTCTCCGAGAGCACCTTCGGCAGCGGCCGCCAGAGCTTGGGCGGCAGGAGGTTGACGGCCGGGTTGTCGGCGCGGCCGCCGCTCTCGACCTGCTGCTCGTAGAAGGCGCGGATCGCCGACAGCGCCCGTGCGATCGAGCGCGGCGCGAGCCCCTGCCGCCGCAGCTCCCGCAGGTGCGCCGCGAGCGCCTGGGCGTCGGTGCTCAGCAGGTCGCCCCCCCGCCGCGCCAGCCCCTTGCCGAGCCGCTCGAGGTCGCGCCGGTAGGCGGCGACCGAGTGCGCCGAGAGCCCACGCTCGACCGCCAGGTGCTCGAGCCAGCGCTGGAGCTCGCGCCGCCAGAGAGCGAGGGGCGCCGCCCCGGCGCTCACGGGCAGGTGGCAAAGGCGCTGAGGAGAACGTCAGAGATCTCGCCCAGGTCGCGCTCGCCGAGGCACCGCGGCAGCAGGGCAAGGAGGCGTGGCCTCACGAGACCGTCGCTCCCACGCCGTGCGCCTTGCACAGGGCGAGGATCTCGCCCTCTTCGAGCACGCGGTCGGACTCCTTGGCTCGCTCGAAGATGCTGCGCACCAACTCCGGCTCGGGCTCGATACCGCGTTCGCGCAGCCAGCAGACGACGTTGGACTCGCCGCTCATCGGCCCCACCTCGATGACCTGCTTGCGGCCGATCAGGCTCGCCGGCACCGAGGAGTAGACCCGGTCGGCCAGCCAGTCCTCGCCGCGCTGGCGGGCCTTGGCGATCGCCGCGGCGTGGACGCCGGTGGCGGTGCGGAAGGCGTCGCGGCCGACGACCGGGTAGTTGTCCGGCAGCGGCACGCCGGTGGCCTCGGAAACCAGGCGGCAGTAGTCGGGGAGCGAGGTGAGGTCGCGGTCGAACCAGCCCAAGAGCTGCATGTTGACCAGGAGCTGGTCCATCGGGCAGTTGCCGACGCGCTCGCCGATGCCCAGCGCCGTGGCATGCAGCCGGTCGGCGCCGGCCTCGGCGGCGGCCAGGGCGTTGATCACCGAGAGACCGCGGTCCTCGTGGCCGTGCCAGTCGACTTTGACGTCCTCGCCGGTCGCGTCCACCACGCCGCGGATGAAGCGCACGACGTTGCGCGCGCCGTTCGGCGTGGCGTGCCCGACGGTGTCGGCGATGCAGACCCGCTTGGCGCCGGTCTCGACCGCCACGGTGTAGAGCCGCCGCAGGTCCTCGGGGGCGGCGCGGGTCGTGTCTTCGGTGACGAACATGACCGGCAGCCCCTCGCCCACCGCGAAGCCGACCGCCTCCTCCACCAGCCGCAGCATGCGCTCGAGCTCCCACCCCTCGGCGTACTGGCGGATCGGCGAGGAGCCGATGAAGCAGGAGGCCTCGATCGCGATCCCCACCCGCTGCGACACCTCGACGATCGGGCGGATGTCGGCGAGCACCGTGCGGGCGGCGCAGTTGGGGAAGATCGGCAGCCGCGCCTCGACGATCTCGCGCGCCAGCGCCTCGACCTGCCGCACCACGTGCGGCCCGGCGCCGGGGAGGCCGATGTCGGCCGACTCGATCCCCAGCGCGGCGATCTCGTGCAGGATGCGCAGCTTGTCCTGGAGCGAGGGGGAGCGGACCGAGGGGGACTGCAGGCCGTCGCGCAGCGTCTCGTCGTCGAGCTCGACCCGTGGGCGCACCGGGCGCATGTCCGGCCCGGCGGCACGGTTCCAGTCGTGGATGAGATCGGACTCGTTCACGCCCGCTCCGCGACCGTCTCGGCGACGGCCCGCGCCAGGAGGTCGCCGACCTCGGACGTCGTGAGCGTGCCGCCGAGATCTGGAGTGGTCCGCCCCTCGCGCAGGCTCTGCGCCACCGCGCGCTCGACTTCCGCCGCCGCCTCGCCGTGGCCGAGCGTTTCGAGCATCAGCGCCGCCGACAGCACCGCCCCCACCGGGTTGGCGCGGCCGGTGCCGGCGTACTTGGGGGCGGAGCCGTGGACCGGCTCGAACATCGAGGTGCGGCCGGGGTGGAGGTTGGCGGAGGCGGCGAGCCCGAGCCCGCCCTGGAGGGCGGCCCCCAGGTCGGTGACGATGTCGCCGAACATGTTGTTGGTGACGACGACCTCGAACTGCTCGGGCTTCAAGACCATCTGCATCACCAGGGCGTCCACGAAGAGGTGCCGCGCCTCGATCCCCGGATACTCCACCGCCACCTCGGCGAAGACCCGCTGCCAGAGCTCGTGGGCGTGGCGCATGACGTTCGACTTGTCGGCCATCACCACCGACCGCCGGCCGTGCGCTTCGGCGTATTCGAAGGCGGCGCGCACGATCCGCTCCACGCCGCGGCGGGTGTGGATCTCCTCCTGCACCGCGATCTCCTCCGGCGTGCCGCGCTTGAACTGCCCGCCGACCCCGACGTAGGCCCCCTCGGTGTTCTCGCGGAAGACGACGAAATCGACGTCCTCCTCGCGCTTGCCCTTGAGCGGGCAGAGCCGCGCGTCGTAGAGCTTGACCGGGCGGAAGTTGATGTAGAGGTCGAGGCCGAAGCGGATGCCGAGCAGGATGTCGGCGGCGTGCTTCATATCCGGCACCCGCGGGTCGCCGTAGGCGCCGATGAGGATCGCGGCGTAGTGGTCGCGGAGGTCCTCCAGCGCCCCAGGCGGCAGCGTCTCGCCGGTCGCCAGGTAGCGGTCGGCGTCCCAGGGGAGCAGGATCAGCTCGAGCGGCAGCTCCCAGACCTCCGCCGCCGCCTCGAGCACCTTGACCGCCTCGGCGGTCACGTCCTTGCCGATGCCGTCGCCGGGGAGGACCGCGATCCGCTGCGGCCGGCGGTCGCGCGGGTCAGTGGCGGTCGTCATGGGTCGGATGCTAGCAGCGGGGCGGGCTCAAAGGCAGGCGGCGCTGCGGGTGGTCGGTGCCGGGTGCGGCACGCCGCTCGGCAGGGCCACTTTGGGCACGAAGCCCAGCTCCAGCTCGAAGGGGATCTCGGGGCAGAGCCAGCAGGAGTGGAGCGGCGGCCAGCCGGCGTCGCCGGCGAGCGGCAGGAGCTCGGGGAGGAGGCCGTCCGCCAGCACCTCGGCGCGCATCGGCCAGACCGCCGGGGACTCGATCGCCTTGCGCGTCTGCACGCGGCGCAGGCCGTGCCGTCCCTCGGCGTAGCCGCGTTGGCGGTTGCGAAAGTAGTCGATCGCCCGCTCCCAGGGACCGAGGCGCGGCCCCTCCCCCACCGCCGGGCTGTCCGGCCAGGCCTCGACCTCGAGCGGGTGGCTGCCCTGCACCGACCAGCGCCAGCGTCCGTTCCCCTGGTCGCGCGAGGGGCGCGGGAAGTCGAGCCGGGCGCGGGCGGCCGGCTGGTGCGAGACCAGGCGCACGCCGGGCACCACCCAGGCCGGCATCAGCATGCGCAGGAAGAGGACCGAGGGGACCGAGGACGCGTCGAGGACGTAGAGCCGGAGGTTGAGCTGCGGGTAGGAGAGGCGGAGGCCGGGGATGCCGCCGACGTGCATCCCTTCCTGATAGAAGAGGAGCGCCGAGGCAAAAACCCAGTCGCCGCCGCGCCAGGCGTGGACCTCGTAGCGTAGCGGCGCGGGCGGCGGGGGCAACGCCGCGGCCGGGAGCGCCCAGTTGAGGTAGAGGCAGTCCCGCACGATGGTCCGCAGCAACATGGCGTGGGCCCCCGTCGTCGAAACATAGCGTGGAGGGCACGAGGGGGCAACTGCTAGAGTCCGCCCGCCCATGATTCCTACGGAGGTCCCCCACGCGATGACCCAGAAGACCCTGTTCGGCGGCCCGCTCGCGGCCGTCCTGACCGTCCTCCTCCTGCCCGCGGCCGCCCTGGCGAACGGCGCCGCGGCCGGGCCGCCTGCTGCCGAGCAGGCGGCCCAGACGATCGACGAGGACGCCCTCCGCGGCCCCATTCGTTTCCTCGCCCACGACCTGCTCGAAGGGCGCGGCCCGGCGAGCCGCAGCGACCAGCTCACCCAGGAGTACCTGGCCTCGGCGCTCGAGACCCTCGGGCTCGCCCCCGGCGGCGAGAACGGCACCTACCTCCAGCGCTTCGACATCGTCGGCATCACCAGCGAAGTGCCGGAGGCCTGGACCTTCCGCCAGGACGGGCAGACGCTCGACCTCAAGTGGTGGGACGAGTTCATCGCGGCGAGCGGCGTGCAGGAGCCGGCGGCACGGATCGACGGCGCCGAGGTGGTCTTCGTCGGCTACGGCATCCAGGCGCCCGAGTACCAGTGGGACGACTTCAAGGGCGCGGACCTCAAGGGGAAGGTCCTCCTGATGCTGAACAACGACCCCGACTGGGACCCCAAACTCTTCGAGGGCGCGCGGCGGCTGTACTACGGCCGCTGGACCTACAAGTACGAGAGCGCGGCGGGGCAGGGGGCGGCA
>DASWHY010000274.1:0-1908 GCA_036397955.1 Thermoanaerobaculia bacterium
GATCGGCTGCCGCTTCCGGCCGAGCTGCAGCCGCTACGCCGAAGGGGCGGTGCGCAAGCGCGGTGCCCTGGTCGGCGGCGCGCTCGCCGTGGGGCGGGTCCTGCGCTGCGGCCCCTGGACGCCGGCCGGCACCTTCGACCCGCCCTAGGAGGGACGGCTCCGATGGACGGCACGATCGACTACCAGCAGCGGGTGCAGGAGGCCCTACGCGGGCTCGTCGTCCGCCTCCTCGCCGAGGTGGCGGAAGAGGGCCTCCCGGGCGACCACTACTTCTACCTCTCCTTCCGCACCGGCCACCCCGGGGTGTCGATGCCGGCCTGGCTGCGCCAGCTCCACCCGGAGGAGCTGAACATCGTCCTCCAGCACCAGTACTGGGACCTCGAGGTGGACGACGAGGCCTTCTCCGTCACCCTCAGCTTCGACGGCGCGCGGCAGCACCTCACCGTCCCCTTCGCGGCGCTCACCGCCTTCCTCGACCCGGTGGCGAGCTTCGGCCTGCGCTTCGACGGGGCCGCAGCGGCGGGGGAGCCCGGAGAGGCTGGGGAGGCGGCGGGCGCTCCGCCGGAGCCCGTCGCTACGCCTCCGGGGCCGGGGGAGGAGCCGGGGGGCCAGGTCGTCCGCTTCGACCCGACCCGCAAGCGTTGAAGGCAGGCGCCCCCGTCCTCCCGAGGTGACGAACGCGCGCCGCCGCCGGCCCCAGCGTTTCCCCTGAAACCCTTTCGCCAGAAGCAGTTGCGCCGGTGGCACCCGCCTTGCTCCTTGGAGCCGCGGAACCCACTCACGATGAGGTATCGCACCATGATTCCGACCCGACTGCGACTCCCGATCCTTTCCGCCGCCCTCCTGCTGGCGGCGGTGCCCCTGCTCCTCGCCGGCTGCGGCCGCGACGAGCCCGCGCAGCTCGCCACCGGCGCCCCCTACGGCACCCAGGACGCCGCGCTGTACAGCCAGCCCCCCGCGCCCCTCTCGACCGAGCTCGACTACGACCTCGCGGAGGCCGTGCCCGAGCTGCCCGACCAGGTGATCGTCTCTGAGGACCCGTCCGGCGCCGAGCGCGCCAGCGTGGCCGAGCGCGAGCGGAACCTCCAGGAGCGCGAGGCCGAGCTGGCCCGCCGCGAGCGCGAGGCCGCGCTGGCGGCGCGCGAGCGCAGCGCCGCCCGGGCGGCCGCCGAGCCCGCGCCGGAGCGGACGGCCGACTACGACGAGCCGGCCGAGCGCCCGGTGCGCCGCGCCAGCTCGGTGACCGTGCCGGCCGGCACGACCCTCGAGGTCGAGCTGCTCGAGACCGTCTCCAGCCAGACCAGCCAGGTGGGCGACAGCGTGCGCGCGCGGGTGTCCGGCAGCGTCCACGAGGACGGCGTCAACGCCATCCCCGCCGGCTCCGAGGTGATCGGCGTGGTCAGCGACGCCCAGGCGCTACGGCGCGTCGGCGGCCGGGCGCGGCTGGCGATCGACTTCACCGAGCTGGTCCTGCCCTCCGGCCAGACGGTGCCGATCTCGGCCTCCTACAGCCAGATCGGCAAGAGCGAGACCGCCAAGGACGCCGCGACCATCGGCGCCGGCGCCGCCGCCGGCGGCATCCTCGGCAAGCAGATCGAGAAGGACCGCCGCGGCACGGTGATCGGCGCCATCGTCGGCGCCGCCGCCGGCACCGCCATCGCCGCCAAGACCAAGGGCCGCCAGGTCACCCTCCCGGCCGGCACCAGCCTGAGCGTCTCGCTGCAGGACTCGGTCACCGTCCGGCGCTAGCCGGTAGAGGACCACGGCCCGCGGCGCTGCCCTGAGAGTCTGTGAATTTTTGCCGCCGTTTTGGGTCAGATGAGGGTATAAGGAGGGGATGAGCGAAGCCCTGGTGGAGACGCGCGAGCAGGGGTTGCGGTTGCGTCGTCCGGAGCGGTCGCAGTACGC
>DASWHY010000275.1:0-55005 GCA_036397955.1 Thermoanaerobaculia bacterium
CAAACGACTTAGCCCTGAACGCCTCTTACTCCCCTCTCCCCCTGGGAGAGGGGCCGGGGGTGAGGGTTCCGGAGCCTTCCTCCCTCTCCCCTCTCCCCCTGGGAGAGGGGCCGGGGGTGAGGGTTCCGGAGCCTTCCTCCCTCTCCCCTCTCCCCCTGGGAGAGGGGCCGGGGGTGAGGGTTCCGCCGCACCAGATTGCCGTAGCGAATCCGGCCTACGGCGCGGCCGTCGCGATAAAGGGCTCGTCGCCGTCCTCCGGGCTCTGCAACGCACCTCTGCCAATTCCCGGAACTGGATTGCAGCCTCTGCATTCAACTTGGCGACATAGGAGATAGCCAGGACTTCGGATAAACTGCTTATCGTCAATACTTTAAACACGCAAGTACCGGGCGGTTGTGGCGACGTCGGCGTGACCGGCGAGCTTCTGGACGGTGAGGACGTCCTCGCTGGCGTCGAGGAGCGTGGTGACGAGCGAGCGCCTGCGCTCCCAGCATCCCGTCTGTCCGAGTGGAGGCGTTACCAGGGCGATCTGGCGTCGCCGGCCGAGGGCGTCGACGTTAGGCAGCCACGCGAAAAGAACCCTTGCTTACTTTGGCTCCCTCGGAAGCCCACATGAGGTGCGGTGCAGGGCTCACTTTCGCAGGCTGAGAGCCTCGCCATCGGCGCCAGAGAGCCGGCCTGACCGGCCCTGAAGGCCGGCACACCGCACGCGCGGAGTGCATCCTGGAGCGCGGAGACGACGGCTGGCGGGTCGAGCTTCGCGCGACGCCCTACGACATGGCGGCGGCCATCGCTGCCGCGCGGGCCAACGGCCGGCCCGATTTGGGCTGGGTGGATCGCGACGGGACGCGCCGCACGGGACCTGACTTGAAGGCGCGGAGGACAGCCGACGCGACGGACTTCGTCGAGATCGCCCCTTCGCGTGGCGGCGCTCACTGACGGCCGCGCGGTCTAGGCCTCGTCCGAGGGCACGAAGCCTACGCTGGGCTTTGACGTGATCTGACGCGAGCACGTCCCGTCCACCCGATCGTCGTCGATGGCGGTCACCGCTCGCCTCTGCGGGACGGCCGGGGCGGGCCTGGTCGAGTGCCCTCGCCGTTCTCTAGATCCGATGCTACATGGCCTTGTCCCCTAGTGTTCGAAGCCGCGGCAGAGCCTTAGGCTGCCCGGAGGGTGTCCCGGCGAGTTCGGCCATTCACCCCGCCTTTCATGTCTGGGCTGTAGGCTTTCGTCATGGCAGCCGAGGATCTCGATCATCGGAGTGGTGAGGGGCTGGCCGAGCTCTCGCGGGCGATCCGCGACTCCACCTTGAAGCGACTGCGCCGGGTGCCGCCGGGGCGCGAGAACTGGCGCTTGTCACCCAACGCCCTGAGCTTCGCCGATGTCGCCCAGCACCTGGTTGACGCCGACGAGTGGCTCTTCCGCAAGCTCGAACACCCGACCCTGAAGCCGATGGTCGCCCGCGCCGGCAGTGTCGTGATCCACGAACGCCGCAAATACGACGCCATCCTCGCCGAGCTGGGCCGAGATCCTCGAGGAGCTTTCCGAGCAGGACCTCGCGCGGCAGATGTTCGACCAGCGCTTCGGCGGCGAGGTCAGCGTGTGGTGGATCGTGATGCGCGGCAACCTCGAGCACGAGAGTCACCACCGAGGACAGGTCGCCGCCTACGTGAGGGCATTGGAGGATGGCGCCCGGTAGGGCACCGATCCGTAGCGCGTCGTCTCCGCCTCGGCCGACCGCACGCTGCGCCTCTGGGACCTCGCCGCCGGGGCGGCGGTGGCCGTCTTCACGCTCGACGCACCCGTGATCACGGTCGGCCAGGTGCTGGCGGAACGGCGGCTCCGTAGACGCTGGCTGAACCTGCTCAATGACACGCGCACCGAGCTAGACGAGCTGACTGTTGCAGCTCATCGTGGTGTCCTAATAGCGGTGTGGCTTGCTGAGCTGCCAGTCGAGGTGGCCGATTCCTGGATCGAGAGACTGGCGAGCAGCTCGAGGACTTGCGGGCCAGAGTGTCGTAGCCACCCTTCGCGCCATCCGCAACGACGCGGGCGTCCAGGAGGGTATGGATAAGCGCTCGTTCGTCGTCACGGCGGGGGAGACGTCGGAGGTGGTGGTGCCTTGATCGTCTGGGCAGGGTACCGGCAAGCGGCTCCGGTACCGTGGGCGGCAACTCTCAACACGGAGAAGACACCACACCGGTGGCATTGCGGAGCCTGGCGGCAATGAAATCGGTGAGCGGCTTGACGTGGCTCTCCGGATCCCACCATTCGCCGAACAGGTTCTCCAACAAGTGCAACTCGGCGATCTTCTTGCGACCCTGGTAGTGGCGTACAACGGGGTGAAGGAACGTGCTGCGGTCCGCCTTTTGCGGATCCGGGTGGCGGAGGATGTTGAAGGGATCGCCCACGATCTTGCCGAACTCGAGCGTGACGACGAAGTAGTTACGGTTACGGCTCAGACTCGACTCCTGGACGTAGTCGACAGGGAGCTCGTGCAGGTACCGTGCTCTGTCTCCTTCGTCCGCGAGCACGATCACGTCAGCCATGAAGCCGAACAGTTGCCACAATGCCGAAGTGCGGTTGATGCGGACGAGCATTGCCTCCACCAACCGTTCCGGTGTCTGCTCGACCTCCTCGAACGGCCACGGGACGCCGTGGTATTTGCCGGCGAGCAAGCGGTGAAGGGCGCGGACGTTGTAGCGGAAGCCGTGGATGAAAGCCGAGGTCGCCTTCTTGTAATCGCGCATCTGGGTCAGGGTTCCGACGAAGTAGAGGTCCGGCACGTTGGTTGATTCGAACTCGCTCGTCTGCTCCGGCAGCCGGTTGGAGTTCCACATGGCCGGACGGCAGCTCTCGTCGAAGATCGAATCGTCGAAACGGAACCCGGTACACGTGATCACCCGGTCATAGACCAGGTCCTCGTGCTCTTCCTCGGCATGGGAGTAGCGTATGCTGACGAGGAACTTGCCTTCCTTGGTGCGGGTGATCTTGCGAATCGTGCCGTCGAGGACGGCGTTCTGCGTCTTCAACTGGTATGTGTCGAGGAAGTTGTTGTTCACCGCGCGGAGGTGGCCCGGGAAGTGGGTCCGCCACGCCATGTGGAGCGGATTGGGGCTCAGGACGTGGATCAACGCGGTCGTTGGGATCAGTCTTTCCGCCGTCTCGAACCCGGAATTGCCCTTGCCGATGACGAGCACCCTCTGGCCGGCGAAATCTTCGGCATCCACGGACACGTCGAAGTAGCTCTCGGTGAGCTCGACGCCCGGTATTCGCGGAACGAAGGGCTTGGAAACTCCGGTGGCGACGATCAGCCGGCGGCCGCGCCACGTCCTGCCGTTGCCGTCGCTGACCGTGAAGACGTCCGCCTTGGCGACGCTCGCCACCCGCGCCGCGTATTCGACGCGCAGGCGATAACGCTCGGCGTAGTCGCTCAGGTAGTCGAGCATCGCCGCCTTGGGCGGGAAGTACTCCCGGCTGTAGCTGTTGAAGCGGAAGTCCGGATCGTCGCTGAGGAGCGAATTCCAGTCAAAGCGCAGGTTGATCTCCGGATCGTCGTAACCGGTATGGACCTTGTTGGAGGAGATCAGGGTCCCGTGACGCGGGAACTTCTCGAAGAAGGATCCGGGCTTGCTCCCGGCTTCGAGGACCATATAGTCGCGCCGTTCCTTTTCCATGTAATAGGCGAGCTGCAGCCCTCCCGGGCCGGCACCGATGATCAGGTAATCGTGGATCTGCTCTCCGTTTCCCATTGGACGACCCCCTGTGTCTGTCTCCGGAGTTCCTTGTTACGAGCGTGGCTCGCGACGCCGAAAGCCTGCCAAATGAAGGGATCCATCTCGCCGCGGTCGAGCATCGCCTCGACGCCTTCGAGCTCGAGGAGGCGATCGATCTTGCCGCGGGCTTCGCGATCGATCCGGCGGGCCTCGGTGTACGGTGTGGTGGTGAAGGAGATCAGCGAATAGAGCGCTGAATAGGTCTCGGGATAGAGCTCGTCGATCCGGCGCTCCAGGCGCGTGCGCAGCAGGAAGCGCGGATCGCGGACGTGCTCCTGGAGCACCTCGAAGTGCTCCAGGGCGAGATCGGCGATGGTCTCGGCGTTGGGATGGTGGCGCCTCTCGTAGCGCTGGAATGCCTCGTGCCAGTCGCCGCGGGCCGCCTCGAGGCATTCATCGATCACCGCGCAGCCCTCGAAGCCGAAATTGGCGCCCTGGCCGTAGGAGGGCACGATGGCGTGGGCCGAGTCGCCTGCCAGGGCTACCTTGTCGCCGTACGTCCACGGAAAGCAACGGACGGTGACCATCGGCGTGGCCGGACGGCGGAAGTAATCCTCGACCAGGCGCGGCAGGACCGCTTCGGCGCCGGGAAAGAGCTCGCAAAACAGCGCCCGCAGGTCGGCCTCGTCTTTGACCGAGCCGAACGACATCTCGCCCTCGAAGGGCAGGTGCAAGGCCATGGTGAAGCTGCCGTCGAGATTGGCGAAGCCGATCAGCATGTGGCGGCCACGCGGCCACACGTGGATGGCGTGCTCGTCGAGCGCCCAGCCGCCGTCCGGCCGCGGGGGCAGGTCGAGCTCCTTGTAGCCCTGCTCGAGGTATTGCCGGGCGCAGCGCAGGCGCCCGTGCTCCCGGAGCTGCCGGCGGACCACCGAGTGGGCGCCGTCGGCGCCGAAGATGCGCGAGGCCGCCACCTCGGTTTGCGTGCCCCGCTCGCGGTCCTCGAACACGGCCCGCGGACCTTCCGGATCGATCGACCGGCACTTCTTCCCGAAGTGCGTGTGGATTCCCGGATGCTGCTCGGCGAAGTCGAGCAAGGTCTCGTTGAGCGCGTTGCGGGAGATGGAGTGGATCGCCTCGCGGCGGCAGCCGTAGGGCTGGAAGACCGGGGCGCCATCACGGCCATGGATCACGCGGCCGTACGCCGGGATCGCGAGGCGCCGCACACGCTGCCCGACTCCCACCCGATCAAGCGCGCGCAAGCCGCGCTCACACAGGGTCAGGTTGATGGATCGACCCCTGTCCGGCCGGCGCCGGCGCAAGTCGGCACGCCGCTCGAAGAGCTCGACCCGCTGTCCCCGACGGGCGAGGTAGACGGCCAGGAGCGAGCCGACCAGGCCCGATCCTACGATGACGATTCTCTCTCCCACGCGTCAACCTCCGGGCTCCTCCTCGGCCGAGGAAGTACCCTTCTTGCCGTCCGGCTCGTTGGCCTTGTCGATCATCGGATCCCTTCCCGGCGTGAAGGGCCGTCCCAGGCGGGTGATGACGAAGAGCTCGATCTCGATCTCCTTGCCGACGAAGAGAGAGCCGTCGTCCATCACCCGCATCCACGAAACGCCGTATTCGGTGCGGTCGAGGGTGAAGCGGGAATCGGCGCCGAGGAACTCGCTGTGGGCGGTCACGCGGAAGGGGATGGCGATCTCTTTGGTGACTCCACGCAGGGTGAGCTCGCCCACCAGGCGGTAGGCGTCGCCGCTTGCGACGTCCCTGTCCACCCGCTTGCTCTTGAAGGTGATCTCGGGGTGGCTGCCGGTATCGAAGAAGTCGGCCGTACGCAGGTGCTGGTCACGGTCGGCGATGCCGGTGGAGATGCTCGCGGCGTCGATCACCAGCTCGACGTCCATCGTGGTCAGGTCCTCGGGATCGTGGAGCACGATCGAGCCCTCGAAGGTAGGGAACTTGCCGCTGACCTTGCCGGCGCCGAGGACCGGCGCCAGGAAGCCGATGGTCGTGTGATTTGCGTCGATCGGATAGCGGATGGCCTGGCGGGGCGCCGGGACCTCTTGGCCGGGAGCGGTGAGGGCGAGCAGCCCGGCGCCGAGGATCAGGGAGAAGGTGCGTGGTCTCATGGGACTCCTCAGAGCGTCTTTAGGAAGGCGATCAGGGCGCGCCGTTCCTCGGCGTCGAGCTTGAGGCCGAAGGGGTGGCCCTTCACGGCGTAGGGCTTGCCGAAGGGCTTGAAGCCGGTGGGGACGTAGCCCTCCTCGACCCGCTTCGGATCGAGCCAATCCTCGAGGGTCGCGGCCCAGCCGGAGTGACCGAACGGGCCCCGGTACCAGACTCCCTTGAGCGAGGGCACCTTGTAGAGGCCCGTGCCGCGGCGGGTGTAGAGCGCCAGGCCCGGATCGGTGCCGACGGTGCGGCTGATGATGTCCGCCGCCCGCGGATGGTCCGCCGGCGGCTCGTAGCCGAGGGCCGGCGTGAGCTTGTTGCTGGTGTAGAGGGGCGGGGTGTGGCAGCGGTTGCACTCCTCGCGCTCGAAGACCTTCTGGCCGCGCGCCGCGAGCTCGTCGAAGGGATGCGGGCTCGGGGGCGGCTCGAGGGAGTAGACGAAAAGCGCGAGGGCGTAGAGCTGCTCGTCGGTGAAACGCCGCATCCACGGCGGGATCCCCCGCTCGCCCCGGAGGTCGAGCCCTTCGCCGTCGCCCCAGGTGAATCGGTCGAGAAAGGCCATGCCCTGCTGCAAGGCGCCGTAGCGCATCAGGTCACCGACCGAGCGGTGCTGGGCATGACCCGTGCGGTCGAGGTAGCGGCGGTCCGCGACGCCGATCAGGTCCGGGATCTGCACGGGGTGGAAGGCGCTGGTGCCGAAACGCGGCTGGACGCCCGCGGGGATGGCGGCCTCGAGCTCGTAGGTCTCCTCGGGTGTGAGCTCGGCGTGGCGGGCCGTGGGATCCATCTTGCCCGCCCAGGGCACGCCCCAGGTGCGCGCGATACCGGCGACGCGGTCCCGGACTGCCTTCTCGGGATCTTCCGCCTGGCCGAGCCGTTCCTTGAGGGCCAGGGCGTCGAGGCGCGCCAGAGGGAAATTGCCCTGGGCTCCCCGGATCACCGAGCCGTCGTCCATTACCCGGGTATGGCAGGCGGCGCAGGAGAACTCGCCGAGGCGGACCTTGCCCTTCTCGAGCACGAAGTAACGGAAGAAAGGAACGGTGCCGTCGTTCGCGACCGGCACGCCGGTCTTCTCATACCAGGCAGGGTCGCGGACGGTTTCGACCTTGACGAGCGCGTCGTATGCGATCGGGGTGGTGAAGACGAGTTCGCCGGCGGCGATCCAGTCCTCCTCGGTCGCGAGCTTCTCCGGGTCGAAGGCGATCTCGGGCTCGATCTTCTCCAACTTCTCGAGGTAGCCCTCGGGCTCCCGGTCCGGATGGTAGACGGGATAGCTCCTGGCGATGACGCGAGGGGGAATCGAGTAGTACTCCTCCGCGGTCAGGTGCTCGACCTTTGCGCCGAGGGCCAGGGGGAGCTCGACGGTGGCGATGGCCTTCTCGTCCCAGGTTCTGGGGATCTCGGGACGCCAGGGCTCCTCTCGTACCCTCTCCGCTTGCGCGACGGCCTCCGGCGCCGCTTGCTCTGGCGGCTCGACTTCCTCTGGCGGCTCCACCGAGAAGCTCCGCAGCGCTCCGGCGCCGAACAGGATCAGCGCCGCCGCTGCGGACAGTCGGCCAAGAGCTCTCTTCGGCATGATCGACCCCTTCCTCTGCGTCGCCGGGCGCCCTCGGGCACCAGGCTCACTCTGTTCGAGCGGACGAGTCCATTATACTGGTTTCTCCGGTCGGATGGTCCCGAATTCTCCGCTTTCGCCGCCGATCGACCCGGGGCGAAGACCTGGGTTTGAAGGAACCGTCGATTGTCGCAGGAATTGCGCCGCGCCGCCCGCAACCTCGTCCGCCATCGCGGCTTCGCCCTCGCCGTGGTGCTCTGCCTGGCCCTCGGTCTCGCGGCGACGAGCGCCAACTTCAGCGTGGCTTACGGCGTCCTGCTCCGGGCTCTGCCGTACCACGAGCCCCGGAGGCTGGTCGTCGTCTGGAACCACTTCGGCGACCAGGAACCTGCCCAGCGCGCGCTTTCCGAGCCGGAGCTCGCCGACCTCGCCGCGGAGGGCGACGGCTTCGAATCCGTTGCCGGGATGATGGGATGGCGCTTCACCCTGACCGGCACGGGCGAGCCCGAGCAAATCGTGGGCGCGCGGGCTTCAGCCGACCTGTTCCGGGCTCTCGGCCGCGGGGCCGAGGTCGGCCGGACCTTCCTCGCCCACGAGGACGGGCCCGGCAGCGAGCCGGTGGCCGTGCTCTCCCACGGCTTCTGGCAACGGCGGTTCGGAGGCGAGCGCCAGATCGTGGGCCGGACGATCGTCCTAAACGGCCAGGCCCACACCGTGGTCGGCGTCATGCCGCCGGGCTTCCGCATCCTCGGCAATTACGAGATCTGGACGCCGATGGTCCTCGATCCCGAGCACATGATGCCGCGCAGCGCGCGAGCGGTTCAGGTCTTCGCTCGGCTGCGGCCGGGGATCGAGCTCGGCGAGGCGCAGGCGCGACTCGACGCTTTGGCGGGCCGCTGGCGCGAGCGCGAGCCGGATCACTATCCCGCCGACGGCTGGCGCCTCACGGCCCGTCCCCTGCTGGAGGAGATCGTGGGCACGGCCCGGCCGGCGATCCTGGCACGTCTGGCGGCGGGGCTCGCGGTGCTCGTGCTGGCGTGCGGCAACACGGCCCAACTGCTCCTCGCCCGGGCGGCCCGGCGCGAGGTCGAGACGGCCGTGCGCGCGGCCCTCGGGGCGAGCCGCTGGTTCCTCGGCCGGCCGGCCCTCGCCGAAGCGACGCTCCTCGCCCTCGCCGGGGGTGTCGTGGGAGTTTTCTTGGCCCGGGCCGCCGTACGGCTTCTTCGCTTTCTCTCGCCGGCGGGGCTCCCGCGGCTCGACGCCGTCGCCGTCGACGGGCCGGTGATCGTCTTCACCTTTTTCCTGGCTTTCTTGAGCGCTCTGGCCGTGGGCTCGCTGCCGACATGGCGCTCACCCCACGAGCGGCTCGCCCGGCTCCTCAAGGAAGGCGGCCGCGGTGCCGGCGCCGCGGCCGGCGGCCGTTTCCTGATCGTCGTCGAGGTGGCGCTCGCCCTGGTGGTCTTGACGAGCGCCGGCCTTCTGGCCCGGAGCTTCTGGCGCCTCGAAGGGGCGGATCCGGGCTTCCGCCGGCAGGGCGTGCTGACGGCGCAGCTCTCGCTGCCGCGCTCGAGCTACCCTGAGGGCGCCCTGACGACGGATTTCTTCGACCGGCTCCTCGAGCGGGCGGCGGCTCTGCCCGGCATCCGGGCGGCGGGGGCGGTTTCGCAACTGCCGCTCACCGGGGGCAGCTTTTCGGGCACGATCGAGATCGAAGGCCAACCGCCGCCGGCCGGCCAGCAGGGGCCCACCGTGGGCTGGCGGATGGCCACCCCCGACTACTTCCGCGCGATGGACGTTCCCGTCGTCGACGGCCGGCCCTTCGACGGCCGAGACCACGCGGAGGCTCCGGCGGTGGTGATCGTCGACGAGGGAATGGCGAAGCGGTTCTGGCCGGGGCGCAGCGCCGTCGGCCAACGCCTCGCCCTCGGCGACTGGGCGGACACCGGTCCGCTGACGGTGGTGGGCGTCGTCGGCCAGGTGCGCCAGGAGGGTCTCGACCAGGTTCCGCTCGAGCAGCTCTACCTGCCCCTGGCGCAAATGCCGCGCCGGTCCATGGCCGTGGTGCTCCGTGCCGAAGGGGATCCGGCCGAGCTCGCCGCGCCCCTACGGCGGCTGGTGACCGAGCTCGACGCCGGCCTCCCGGTCTCCGCGGTGGCGACGATCGAAGAGCTCCTCGCGTCTTCCCTCTCTGGTTTCCGCACGAACGCCTCGCTCTTCGGCCTGCTGGCGGCGGTGGCCGTCGTCCTCGCGGCCGTCGGCGTCCACGGCGTCACCGCGCTCTCGGCCGCCCGGCGGACCCGGGAGTTCGGCGTGCGCCTCGCTCTCGGCGGGAGCCGGCGCGACGTCGTACTCCTGGTGCTCCGCCGCAGCCTGGGGCTCGCCTTGGCCGGCGTCGGCCTCGGGCTGCTCGCGGCCTTCTGGGTGACCCGGATCCTCGCCGCCATGCTCTACGGCGTCGAGCCCTTCGACCCTCCGACCTTCACCGCCGCCGCGCTCTTCCTGGTCGCCGTCACCCTCCTGGCCGGCCTGCGCCCTGCCTGGCGCGCTTCGCGCACCGACCCGATCGCGGCCCTGCGGCACGAATGACCACTCAGGGCTCCTCGAAGAAGAGCCCTTCCGCGGCGCCCCGGGTAGAGTTGACGACAGCCCCCTCGACGCGGGGAGCGAGGCGCAGCATACCGCCGGCATAGCGCTCACCGACGGTGAAGACACCCCAGACGACGTCGTGGACCGCCGGGCCGCGCGCGCCGTCCAGGGCCATAAGGGGAGACGGGAGGAGGCGTTTCTGGACGATCCAATCGCCGGCCGCCAGGGCGCGGCTCAGGATCGCTTCCCATCGCGGGGGCGGAGTCGCGTGCCCCAGGGCGACGCCGGCGCCGCCGCCGGAGCGGCCGGGCTTCATCACCAGGCGCTCGCGCTCGGCGAGCACGAGGTCGCGCAGGACCACCCGGCGGCCTTCGTGCTCGACCATGCCCGGACGAATCTGGCGGGTCCACGGGACCACCCGGTCGATCAGCGCCCCCTCCTCGGCGGAGAAGAGCCGCCCGGCGTGCTCCGAGAGCAGCGCCAGGTTGCGCTTGTCGGCGAGGATCAGGGCGACCGGGCCGTTGTAGAGGCGCACCTGCCCCGATTTCCAGGACCTGAAGAGAGGGCCGCGGTGGGAAACGCCTTGCTCGATCACTGCGGCCACCGGCCGGCGGCCGAGGACGACGCCGCGGGATTCGCTCCGCAGGTCGGCGGCCCGCCCGATCACCACCCGTCCCCGGCGGCCCGGGGCCAGCCGCGCCAGGACCCCGGCCAGAGCGTCGCTGGCGTAGGCCTCGATCCCGACGGCCAGATCCGGCGTCAGAGCCGCCTCGGTGGTCAGGGCGACGTCGAGGTCGCCTCCGTTCGGTGCTGTCGCCGCCAGCGTCTCGCCGACCACGTGCTCGAGGAGGATCGCCATCGACGGTGTGTGGACGAGATTCACGCCGCTGGCGGCGAGCTCGTCAAAAAAGTCCCTTACCGGCGGCGTCGAGCGGCAGACGGAAGCCAGCCGGCCGAGATCCCAGCCGCCCGCGAGCCCCAGGTTCACCTCGATGATCCGGGGGCCCGCGCAGGTCCAGAGAAAATCGGTGCGGGCGATCACGCCCTCGAAGCCGCCGATCTCCTCGGCGATCATCCGCGCCAGGGATGGATCGCCGAGGCGGTAGAAGGCGGCGAGATGCTCGGGGCGGTTGCCGAAGAAGCGTTCGGGAAGCGTCCGCACGAGACGGACGACGCCGCGGCAGGCAGCGGCGAGCTCCTCCACCGCCGGCCGATCGAGCACGAAGGGCCAGGGCTGGAAAAGGAAAGTCCTGCGCGTGGCAGCCGCCAGGGAGACGAAGGCGTCGTGGTCGCACCAGCGGGGATCGGCGGCCGCGCGCTCGAGCAGACGCGCCGAGATCGGACCTAGCGCCCGATGGGCTCGGCGGACCTCGTCGTCGAGAGGCAGAACGCTCACCCTTCCACCTCCGCCGTCGCGACGGCCCGGTCGAGGGCCTCTCTCAGGGATTCGGCGAGCCCGTCGACCCAGGGCTCGGCCACGAGGTTCCGATGGGTCCCGGGGACCACCCGGACGTCGAGGCTGGCCGCGAGCTCGCCCCAGCGCTCGACCAGGGGCTCGCGCTCGTCGTCCGCCCGTTCCTGCGAGAGCACGAGGGTCAGGCGGCCGGGATAGCGCGGCGGCCGGTAGCGCTTCACGAGATCGCCGTTCATCCGCACGACGGAGAGGATCGCCCGGGCGTCGTCGAGGTCGAAGTCGCGCGGCAAGGCGCCGGAAGACCGGCCGAGCTCGACCACGTAGCGCAGTTGCTCCTCCTCCTCCATGGCGCGCAGCTCTTCGGTCGTGCGTTCGATGCTCGAGCCGAGGAGCTCCTTGAGGATCACCGCTTGATCGATCTCGAGGTCGGCGGCCTCGCCGGCGCCGACGAGAAAGGTGTCGATCACCGCCAACAAGGCTACTTCCGCGCCCTGGCGGCGGAGCGCCTGGGCGACGGCGAAGGCAACCATGCCGCCGAAGGACCAGCCGCCCAGGCAGTAGCCGCCTCCGGGATGGACCTCGCGCAGGGCCCCGGCATAGACCGCCGCCATCTCTTCGAGGCTCCGGTAGCGGACGTCGGTGCCCACGAGGTGGAGGGCGTCGAAGCCATAGAAGGGACGCTCGGGCCCTAGCCGACGCGCGAGGTCCTGGTAGCAGAGCGGGCTGCCGCCCAGGGGATGGGCGCAGAAAAAGGGCGTGGCCTCGCCCCGAGGCTGGAGAGCCACCACCACGTCGCGGCGGCGTATGCCGGGCTCGCTCCGGCGAAGCTGGAGCGCCTGGGTCTCGACGGTCGGCGCCTCGAAGAGGCTCGCCAGGGAGATCGAGTGGCCCAGATCGCGCTCGATCCGCCCGACGAGCGGGGCCACCAGGAGGGAATGGCCGCCGAGATCGAAGAAATCGTCGCGCACTCCGACCGGCGCGATTCCGAGGATCTCCTCCCAGACGTGTACCAGCCGCAGCTCTAGGGGATCGCGGGCCGGCTGGTAGGGCTCGGCCAGCTCCGGACGCGACGTCGAAGGCGCGGGCAGGGCGGCGCGGTCGAGCTTGCCGTTGGGGGTCAGGGGCAGAGCCCCGAGGACGACGAAGGCCGAGGGGACGGCCGTGGCGGGCAGGGATTCCCGGGCGTGAAGACCGAGCTCGCGGGCGCTCGGCTCCGGTTCGCCGATCGCCGGCACGACGTAGGCCACGAGCCACTTCTCGCCCCCGGGGCCGTCGTCGCGCGCCACCACGGCGACGTCGCCTACGTCCGGGTGCGTCCTGAGCGCCGCCTCGACTTCTTTCGGCTCGACCCGCGCGCCGCGGATCTTGACCTGCTCGTCGAGGCGTCCGCGGAACTCGAGCAGGCCGTCCTCGCGCAGGACCCCGAGGTCGCCGGTGCGGTAGAGGAGATCGTCGGGATCGTCGCGAAAGGGATTAGCGGCGAAGCGGTCGCCGCTGGAGTCGCCGCCGAGAAAGCCGAGGCTCCGAAACGGCGTTCGGATGACGATCTCGCCGGGCTCGCCGAGCCCGTGGAGGCGATCTCCCGACAGGATCAATGCCTGGGTCTCGGGCAACGGTCGGCCGAGGGGCTGGATCCCCGGCTCCGGCGGATCGGGAACCGGGAAGAAACACTTGGCGAGGGTGGTCTCGGTCGGGCCGTAGAGGTTGACGATCTCGCCGGCCACGGCGAAGGTCCGCCGCAGGCGCTCGACGAGATCGTCGGCCAAGGGCTCGCCGGCGAAGAAGAGGTAGCGCAGCGCCGAGAGATCGACTTCCCGCGGCGCTCCCGTGAGCCAGGCGCGAGCCACCGACGGGACGGCGTGGAGCCCCGTGACGCGCCGCGCCGCGAGCCACTCGGGAAGCCCCGGCGACGCCGCGGTCGTCCCGGGCGGCGGCAGGCAGAGGGTGGCGCCCGAGGTCAGGGGCAGGAAGACGTCCCGCATGAGGACGTCGAACGACAGGCCGGTGAGCTGGGCGAAGCGCTCGCCGGGCCCGACGCCGAACCGGGCACGCTGCCAGGCGAGGAAATGGGCCAGGCCGCGGTGGCGACCAAGGACCGGCTTGGGCTTGCCCGTGCTGCCCGAGGTGAAGAAGACGTACGCCGGATCGTCGCCGCAGACCGCCGGCAGGTCAGCCGCCGCGGCGCCGGCGGCGCTCGCGGAGTCGAGGCGTCGGCGCGCGCCGGCGAGCTCGCGCAGACGCCGTCGCCGCTCGGCCGGCAAGGCCGGATCGATCGGCACCAGCACGCCGCCCGCGAGCACGATACCGAGGGCGCCGGCGACGAGGTCGGCCGAGCGCGGGCCGGAAAGCGCCACGGCCTCGCCCGGAGCAAGACCCTCGGCCCGTAGGTCGGCCGCCACGGCGAGGGCCCGCGCGCGGAGCTCCCGGTAGGTCACGACCCTCCCCTCCTCTTCCACCGCCGGTCTCTCCGGCCGGGCCGCGGCCATCTCCAGGAAACGCGACGGCAGGAGGTCGTAGGACGGCACCGGCAGCACCGCCGCGGGATCGGGGAGGATCGTCCGGGCCCTCGGAGTGACGAGGGAGAAGTCCCCCAGGCGGCGCTCCGGATCCCCGGCGGCCGTCTCGAGGACGGCGGCGAGCTGGGCGAGGATCTCGTCGACGGCCTCGGCGGTGAAGCGCCGGGCGTCGTATTTTATGGCCAGGCCGAGGCGCGCGCCGCCGGGTTGGCCGTGGAGGGTGAGGGGGAGGCTCGTCTGCTCGATGGCGCGGTAGCCGGAGAGCTCGAGGCCGAGCCCGTCGGCGCCCGCCGCGCCGGCGTCGTCGACGGGATAGTTCTCGAAGACGACGATGCTCTCGAAAAGCGGACGACCCCGCGGCACCTCGCTCCATCCCTGGACGTCGGCGAGCGAGCTCGCCTCGTGGGCTCGAAGCTCCAGGAGCCGCCCCTGGAGCTCGGCCGCCGTCTCGTCGAAGGGGCGCCCGGGAACGAGCCTCAAGCGCACCGGCAGGGTGTTCAAGAACAGCCCGACCATACTCTCGACCCCGGCAAGCTCGGCCGGCCGGCCGGCTACGACGACGCCGAAAAGCACGTCGTGCTCGCCGGACCAGCGGCCGAGGAGCAAGGCCCAGGCGGTCTGGAGCATGGTGCTCGGGGTGAGGCCGGCGCGGCGGGCGAGGCCCTCGAGGGCGGCGGTCGCCGCCTCGGAGATCGCGGTCTTGCGCTGGTCGTAGAGCTTTCGCGGCAACGGCTCGAGGCGGCGGGAAAATCCCAGGGGGGTCGGGGCGGTGAAGCCCGCGAGCTCGTGGCGCCAGAAATCCTCCGCCCCTTTCCGGTCCTGCTCCACAAGCCAGGCGACGTAGTCGGCGTAGGGCCTCGGCACCGGCAGCTCGACCTCTTCGCCCCGGCGTGCCGCCCGATAGAAGACGAAGAACTCGCGGAAGAGGATCGGCATCGACCAGCCGTCGAGGAGCAGGTGGTGATGGCTCCAGACAAACCGGTTGAGCCGTTCCCCGAGGTGGAGGAGCCGGAGCCGGACGAGCGGAGCCGAGGCGAGATCGAAGCCGCGCTCGCGGTCTTCGGCCAGCAGCGCGTCGAGGCGGGCGTCGCGCTCGGCGGGATCTACCCCGCGCCAGTCCTCGATCGCCAGGGGAAGGTCGACGCCGGCGAGCACCACCTGGACCGGCTCGTCGAGGCTTTGCCAGTCGAAGGCGGTGCGCAGCACGGCATGGCGCTCGGCCACCCGCCGCCAGGCCCGTTCGAAGGCGGTCAGGTCGAGCTCGCCCGCGAGCTCGCAGGTCATCTGCTCGAAGTAAACCCCGGACTCTGGGGCGTAGAGAGTATGAAAGAGCATGCCCTGCTGCATCGGCGAGAGCGGGTAGACGTTCTCGATCTGACTCAATTCCTGCCCTCCGCGCGCCGGCCGCCGAACTTCTTCAGCAGGCGGTCGAGCTTTGCCTGATCGGTCCTGATCAGGGGGAAATCGCTCGGCACGGCCACCGTCGGCTCGCCGGCGCGGCTCGCGGCGACCAGGGCGCGGAGGTGCTCGAGATGCCTCTCGGCCAGGCCTTCGATGGTCGAGCGGCGGTGGAGGCTCCGGCTGTAGCGCCAGGTCAGGCGCAGCGCGCCCCCCGCCACAAGAGCGCTGATCTCGAAGACGTGGGGACGTTGCCATCGGGGGCTCCGGAGCGCTCCGGGGCTTTCCGCCGCGATCGCGAAGAGCGCCCCGGCCGAGCCGGCGGCGGAGGCTCCGCCGTCGACCTGGCCGAGGTAGTTGAACATCACCTCTGCCTGCGGCCCGCACGCCAGCTCGCGAGCCACCGCCTCGCCGCACAGATTGTGCAAGAGGCCGTAGCCCAGGCCGCGCCGGGGAATCGCCCGCAGACGCTCCTTCACCGCGCGCAGGGTCGCCACCGGATCCCGCTTTCCCGGCGGCCCGGCGGCCTCGACCTCCACCGGGTAGACGGCGGTGAACCAGCCCACGGTGCGCGAGAGGTCGAGGTCGTCGAAGAGCTCCTCTCGGCCGTGGCTCTCGGTATCGACGAGGAGGGAGGGCTCGCCGGTGAAGGGCTCGAAGGCCAGGACGAGGGCGGTGAGGAGGGCCTCGTCGGCGCGGGCGCGGAACGCCCTCGCCACCTCCTGGAGGAGAGCCCGGGTGTCCTCGGCGCCGAGGGCGGCGCTCACCTCCTCCACCGCCCCTTCGAGGTTCTCGCTCCCTGGAAGGTCGCGCGGCAGGGGAACGGGCGCGCGCGCGTCCGGCCGGCGCCAGAAATCGAGCTCTTCCGCGAGCTCCGGCGAGCGGGCGAAGGCCGCGAGACGCTCGGCCCAGGCCCTGAACGAGGTGGTCTTCGGCGGCAGGGACGGCTCCCGGTCGGCGATCAAGGCCGCGGCGACGCTCCCCAGGTCCTCGACCAGGAGACGCCACGAGACGCCGTCGATCGCCAGGTGATGGACGGTCAGGAGAAGGCGGTCGGAGGCGCCGCCGCCGAGGCGGAAGAGCACGACGCGCGCGAGCGGCCCGCGGGCGAGGTCGAGGCTCGTCTCGGCCCGCGCGGCCGCCGCCTCGAGGGCGCCGCGGCGGCGCGGCACGGGCAAGGCTCCGAGGTCGACGTGGTGAAAGGGCGGCGCCGCGGGCACCGGAGCGTTCTCCTGGAGCCAGATGCCGCCCTCGCGCCGGAAACGCAGGCGGAGGGCGTCGTGGTGGGCCAGGAGAAGCTCGGCCGCGCGGCGGAAGAAGGCGGGCGCCACGGGTCGGCGCACTTCGAGCATCAGGGCCTGGTTGAAATGGTGGGGCGACGGCGGGACGGCGTCGAGGAGCCATCTCTGGATCGGCGTCAGGGGCACGGGTCCCACGACCGGCCCCTGCTCCGCGGCCGGCGCCGCGCCGACCCCGGCCACCGCCGCGAGCTCCCCCAGGGTCTGGTACTGGAAGACCTGCTTCGCGGTCACGACGAGGCCCCTCTGGCGCGCCCGGGCGGCGACGCGGATGCTCAGGATCGAATCGCCGCCGAGCTCGAAGAAGTGACTGTCGCTTCTCACGTCCCCGACCCCGAGGACATCCCGCCAGACCTCCGCCAGGAGGGCCTCGGCACGGCCCCGGGGAGCCGTTCCCGCGCGCTCCCCCGCGAGGGTCGGGGCGTCGAGGCCGGGCAGGGCTCCACGGTCGACCTTGCCGCCAGCGGTGCGCGGAAGAGCGTCGACGCGCCGCATCAGCGCCGGCACCATCGCCGGCGGCAGGCTCCGGCGCGCGGACTCCCAGAGCTCCTCGGCCGGCGCTTCTCCCGCCGTCACGATCCAGGCCTCGAGCCGGCGCCCTCCCGTCGGCCCGGGGCACGCCAAGACCACCGCCTCGGTCACGCCCGGCAGGGCCGCGAGACCGGCCTCGACGTCGCCCAGCTCCACTCGCACGCCGCGGATCTTGACCTGATGGTCGGTGCGGCCGAGGAACTCGACGCTGCCGTCGCCCAGGTGACGCGCGAGGTCGCCGGTGAGATAGAGGCGCTCGCCGGGCGCGCCGTCCGAGCGTGGAACGAAACGCTCGGCGGTCCGCCGCGGATGGTCGCGGTAGCCCCAGGCCAGGCCCGCCCCCGCGATCGCGAGCTCGCCGGCGGTCCCCGGCGGCACCGGGCGGGCGCGGTCGTCGAAAAGTAGGATCTCCTTGTTGGCAATCGGCCGGCCGATCGGCACGACGTGGGGGTGGAGCTCGCCGCCGCAGGTCCAGCAGGAGGCGTCGATCGAGGCCTCGGTCGGCCCGTACACGTTGTGCAGGGCCGCGCGGCTCGCGGCGCGGAAGGCGTCGCGCAGGTCGGCCCGGAGGGCCTCGCCGCCGGAGAAGAGATGGCGCAGGTCGCCGAGGGCGGCGAAGCGCGGGTCGGCAACCAGCTCGCGCAGGAGGGCGGGCGGGAAATCGGCGATCGTCACCCGGTGCCGCGCCATGAGCTCCAGGAGGTGATCCGGGTCCTGGTGGCCGTCGCCGAGCGGCAGGACGAGGCGGGCGCCACTCGCCAGGGCGCCGAAGACCTGCCACACCGAGGGATCGAAGGTCAGCGGGATGTTCTGCAGGAAGCGGTCCTCGGGCCGCAGGGCGAAGGCGCGGCCACGCCAGCGGAGGGTGTTCACCGCCCCGCCGTGGGGCACCATCACCCCCCGGGGGCGGCCGGTGGAACCCGAGGTGAAGAGGACGTAGGCGAGGTCCCCCGGCCCCGTCCGCTCCGGCGGACGCTCCGCCGGGCGCCCGGCCACGCCGGGGTCGTCGAGATCCAGGACGAGACGCGGGGCGCGTCCTCTCGGGCCGCGCTCGGCGAAAGCCGGGGACACGACGAGGAGCCCGGCGCCGGAGTCCTCGAGCATTGCCGCGAGGCGCTCGGGCGGCGCCGCCGGGTCGAGGGGCACGAAGGCGCCGCCGGCCTCGAGCACGGCCAGGATCGCCGCTTGCGCCGCGGGCGAGCGCTCGACGAGGAGGGCCACCGGCGTGCCCCGCTCGACGCCGAGGTCGCGCAGGCGCCAGGCCAGCCGGTGGGCGCCGGCCGCGAGCTCGCCGTAGGTGAGCCTCGCTTCTCCCTGCTCGACGGCCACGGCGTCGGGCGTCCGCTGCGCCCAGGTCTCGAAGAGGTGGTGGAGGCGGGTCTCCGGCCCGGCGAAGCGCTCGGCGGCGTCGTTCCACTCGATCCGCGCCTGGTGGCGCGCCGCGGGCGTCAGCAGGGGCAGGGCGTCGACCCGCGTCGTCCCGTCGTCCGCCGCCGCTTCCAGGAGGGCGCGGAGCTGCGTCACGAGGCGGCGGACGGTCGTGGCGTCGAAGAGGTCGGCGGCGTAGTCGGCGAGCAAGTGGAGGCCGCCGGCCTGCTCGCCGGCGGAGAAGGTGAGGTCGAGCCGGGCCGTGCCCACCTCCGCCTCGAGCCGGCGCATCACGAGGTCGCCGCCCATGGGCGCCGGCGGGCTGACGTTCTGGAGCACCAAGAGCACCTGGAAAAGAGGGTTGTAGGCGAGGTCCCGCTCGAGGCCCAGGGCGTCCACCAGGTGGTCCAGGGGCAGGTCCTGGCAGGCGTGGGCCTCGAGCACGGTAGCCTTGACCCTCGCGAGCAGCTCGCCGAAGCCCGGGGACGGCGAGCCCGGCTCGCCCGCGAGGTCGGCGCGGATCGCCAGAGTGTTGACGAAGAAGCCGATCAGGTTCTCGATCTCCACCCGGTTGCGGCCCGCGACCGGCGTACCGATCACCAGGTCCCGCTGCCCACTCCGGCGCGCGAGGAGAACTTCGAGCGCGGCGAGGAGGACCATGAAGAGAGTCGCTCCGGCGCGCCGGGCGAGGTGGCGAAGCCGGTCGAGGAGCGGGCGCGGACAGAGCACGGTCAGACGGCCGCCGCGGAAGGTCTGGGCCGCCGGCCGTGGCCGGTCGGTGGGGAGCTCCAGCCGCGGCGGCACCCCCGCGAGGCGGCGGCGCCAGACCTCGAGCTGGGGCTCGAGAAGACCCTCCGCGAGCCAGCGTCTCTGGGCCTGCGCGAAGTCGGCGTACTGGATCGGCAGGGGCGGCAGGGGCGAGGGCAGGCCGTCGTGGGCGGCGCGGTAGAGCCCGGCCGCCTCGCCGCCCCAGAGCCCCAGGGACCAGGCGTCGGCGACGGCGTGGTGGACGGTCAGGAAGAGGGCGTGGCTGCGGGCCTCGAGGGCGGCGAGGACGGCCCGGAACAGCGGCGGCCGGGCGAGGTCGAACGGCCGCCGCGCCTCGAGCCGCCCGAGGCGCCGCGTCTCGGCTTCCCGCCTCGCGGCCGGCACGGCGCGCAGGTCGATCCGCGCCAGGGGAAGATCGAGATGACGGCGGACCGCCGGCCGCGGCATGCCGCCGACGGCGGGATAGGCCGTGCGCAGGACCTCGTGGCGCGCGACCACGCCGGCGAGGGCGGCCGCGAGGGCGCGGGGATCGAGCCGGCCGTCGAGGCGGACCGCCGACTGGACGTTGTAGACCGCGCTCCCCGGCTCCAGTTGATCGAAAAACCACAGCCGCTCCTGGGCGAAGGAGAGCACCGGCGCAGCGCCCGGGGGCCGGCCTTCGAGGGGCGGCGCGGCGCCGCCGCCCGCGCGCGCGAGCTCTTCGACGACCGCCGCCACGCCCGCCGCCGTGGGCCGTTCGAAGAGCTGCCGGAGGGCGAGGTCGACGCCGAACGCCCGGCGCAGGCGGGAGACCGCCTGCGTGGCGAGGAGGGAATGACCGCCGAGGGCGAAGAAATCCTCGTCGAGGCCGACGGCGTCTCGGCGCAGGACCTCGGCGAAGACGGCCGCCGCCACCTCCTCGTAAGGCGTGCGCGGCGCTTGGGGCAAAGCCTCCGGGACCGCCGCCGCCCACGCCGGCTCGGGCAGGGCCGGGCGGTCGACCTTGCCGTTGGCGGTGAGCGGCAGGCGCTCGAGCACGGTGAAGACCGCCGGCACCGCCGCGCCCGGAAGCTCCCGGGCGAGGTGGGCGGCCAGGTCCGCCGCGGCCGGCGCCTCTCCGGCGGCCGGCACGAGATAGGCCGCCAGGGCGGTCTCGCCGCCGGGACTCCTCCGCGCCACGACCGCCGCCGAGCTCACCGCCGGATGCCGCTCGAGGAGCGCCGTCACCTCTGCCGGCTCCACCCGCACGCCGCGGATCTTCACCTGGTCGTCCAGACGCCCGAGGATCTCGAGGACTCCGTCGGGGCGCAGGCGCCCGCGGTCGCCGGTACGGTAGAGGAGATCTCCCGCGTCGTGGGGACGGGCCGGGTTGGGGACGAAACGGCGGGCGTTCTCCTCGGGCGCGTTGCGGTACCCGAGGGAGCGGAAGGGGGTGCGGAGCACGATCTCCCCCACTTCCAACGCGCCACAAAGCCGGCCGCCCGCGGGCGCCGTCACCACCGCTTGGGTTTGCGGCAGAGGCCGGCCCACGGGTTGGACCCCTTCCTCTTCGGCTCCCGCCGCCACCCGGTGGCAGCACTTGGCGAGGGTGGTCTCGGTCGGGCCGTAGAGGTTGACCGCGTCGCCTGCCCAGGAAAACGCCGCGCGAAAGCGCCGTAGTAGGACGCCGCTCAAGGGCTCGCCGGCGAAGAAGATCGTCCGTAGGCAAGGGAGCGCGATCCCCTCGGGGGCGGCTTCGAGCCAGGCGTGGGCCACCGCCGGAACGGTGTGGAGGAGCGTGATCCTCTCCGCCGCCAGCCACGGCAGCACGGCGTCGGCGCCGAGGTCCTCAGCCGTCGGGAGATGAAGGGCGGCGCCGTGGGTAAGAGCGAGAAAGACGTCGCGCAGGACGACGTCGAAGGACAGACCGGTGAGTTGCGCCGCGCGCTCGCCCGGGCCGATCCCGAAGGTCCTCCCCTGCCAGTCGAGGAAATGGCCGAGGCCCCGGTGTTGGCCGAGGACAGCCCGCGGCACCGCCGTGGTGCCGGAGGTGAAGAAGAGATAGGCCGGGGCTTCGGGATCCGGGAAAGGCGGCGCCTCGCCCTCCCAGCCGCCCCGGACCGCCGCCGCGCGGGGGTCGACCGGGACCACCGTCACCCCGAGCCCGGCCGTGAGCTCGGCGGCGTCGCCCTCCCCCACCGTCAGCAGGACCCTGGCCCGGCCCTCTTCGAGCATGAGCCGCCGCCGCTGCCGGGGCAGCCGCGGGTCGAGGGTGAGGAGGACGCCCGAGCGCAGCGCCGCGAGCATCGCCGCCACGAGACCGAAGCTCCTGTCGCCGGTGACCGCCACGACCTCCCCCGCCCCGAGGCCGAGCCGGCGGAGCGCCGCGGCGAGGGCGGCACTCCGGCGGTCCAGCTCGGCGTAGCTCAGCCGGCGCCCGCCCCAGACCAGAGCAGGCGCGTCGGGGAGGCCGGCGGCGCATTCGGCGACGCGCTCGGGGACGCTCTTCGTGGCCGGCGCGGGCAGGACCGCCGCGAGGTCGGGCAGGACGGCGCCGGATGTCACCAGGGAGAGCTCGTCCACGCGGCGACCGGGACCGGCGAGGAACTGGTCGATCAGGCCGACGAGCTGGTCGAGGGCGGTGTCGATCGACGCCTCGGAGAAGCGGTCGGCCGCGAATTTGAAGCGCAGGGTGAGGTCCTGGCCCGGCACCGCCTGGAGGCTCAGGGGATAGTTGACGCGCTCGCGGGAGGCCAGGCCGCGGATGGAGAAGCCAAGGCCGTTGTCGCCGCCCAGGGCGACCTCCATGGGGAAGTTCTCCACCACCAGGAGGCTCTCGAAGAGGGGCTGGCCGCGGGGGACCTCGCTCCAGCCCTGGATCTCCACGAGCGGCGTGTGCTCGAAGCGCCGGGTTTCGGCGGCCTCGGCCTGGATCTCGGCCAGCCAGTCCCGGAACGGCCGGTCGCTGGCGAGACGCAGCCGCACCGGAAGAGTGTTGATGAAGAGCCCCACCATCGACTCGACCCCCGGCAGCTCCGCCGGCCGGCCGGCGACGGTGGCGCCGAAGACCACGTCGTCCTCGCCGGCGTGGCGCGCGAGAAGAAGGCCCCAGAGCCCCTGGAGCAGGCTGCTCAGGGTCAGGCCGGCGCGACGCAGGGCCTCGCCGAGGGCGGCGTGCCGCGCCGCCGGCAAGCGGCGCTCGCGCTGCGCGTAGGCGCCCTCCGGCGCGCCGGTGGCGCGGGCCAGGCCCAATGGCGTGGCGCCGCCGAAGCCGGCCAGCCGCCGCCGCCAGAAGGCTTCGGCGGCGGTCAGGTCCTGGCGGGCGAGCCAGGCGATGTAATCGCGATAAGGGGGCGCGGGCGCGATCGTCGGCTCCACGCCCTGGCGGCAGGCGCGGTAGGCCCGCAGGACCTCGCCGAAGATCAATCCCTGGCACCAGCCGTCCACGAGGAGATGGTGGATCGCCCAGGCGAAACGCCAGCGCCGCTCGCCCACGCACACGAGCGTGAAGCGCAGGAGGGGCGGCTGCGCCAGGTCGAAGCCCCGGGCCCGGTCCTCCTCCAGGAGGCGGCCGAAGCGCTCCTCCTCGGCCGCCGGCTCGAGGCCGCGCCAGTCGAGCTCCCGCCAGGGCAACCGCACCCGGCGGTAGACGACCTGGAACGGCTTCTCCCGCCGCTGCCAGTCGAAGCCGGTGCGCAGGACGGGGTGGCTCTCGACCGTCCGCTCCCAGGCCCGGCGCAACGCCGCGGCGTCGACGTCGCCTTCCAGCACGCACCAGGTCTGGTTGAAGTAGACCCCGGAGCGCGGCGCGTAGAGGCTGTGGAAGAGCATCCCCTCCTGCATCGGCGAGAGGGGATAGATGTCCTCGATCAGTTGCCGGGCCGCGGCGGCGCCGTTCATGGCCCGCCCTCCAGGCTGCCGGCGAGGTCGCCCGCGAGATCGTCGAGCTCCGCTTGGTCGAAATCCATCAGAGGGAAATCCGACGGCGTGTAACCCCCCGCGCCTTCGGCGTGGCAATGCGCCACGAGCTCGCGCAGGGCGTCGACGTAGGCGTCGGCCAGGCGCCCGACACGCTCGCGGCGCAGGGCGGCGGCGTAGGTGAAGGCGAGGCCGAGCCGGCCGTCGCGGACGCCACCGTTGACCTCCAGGAGGTGAGCCCGCGCCTGGCGCGGGCCGGCGAGGGCTCCCACGCCCTCGCCGGCGGGGCGGAAAATCGAGCCCTCGGGGAAGGCGCGATCGAGCCGGCCGAGGTAGTTGAAAACGATCTCAGGCCGCCGCGCGACGGGCGGGCCCTCCTCGCGCAGCTCCAACAGGCCCCAGGTCAGGCCCCGCTCGGGCAGGCGCCGCAGGCGCTCCTTCGTCGCCCGCAGGGTGCCCCCCACGCCGCCGGCGTCGACCTCGAGACGCAGGGGGAAGAGGGTCGTGAGCCAGCCGACGGTGCGCGAGAGGTCGACCGCCGTGGCGCCGTCGGCGGCGCCCTCTTCGCGGCCGTGGCCCTCGAGCTCGACCCAGAACGCCGTCTCGCCGGTGAAGCGGCCGAGGGCGAGGGCGAATGCGGCGAGGAGGGCGTCGTTGACCTCGGTGCCGTACGCCCGGGGCGCCTGCGTGAGGAGGGCCGCGGTGGTCTCGGCGTCGAGCTCGCGCCAGAGCGTCGCCGCGGTGGCGGCGAGAGGGGCGGCGTCCGCCTCGTCGAGGGGAAGCGGCCGCGGGGCGTCGCCCAGGCTCCGGCGCCAGAGCGCCGCCGCCTCGGCGGACTCCGGCGAGCGGGCGCGCGCGGCCAGAAGCTCGGCCCAGGCCTTGAAAGAGGTGGTCTTCGGCGGCAGGTCGAGGCGGCCCGAGCGCTCGAGCTGGAGATAGGAGAGCTCGAGGTCCTCCACGAGGATCCTCCACGAGACGCCGTCGACCGCGAGGTGGTGAACGATCCACAACAGCCGGTCGTCCTCCGCCTCGCCGCCCGGGTAAAGGAGGAGGCGCGCGAGGGGCCCCTCTCCGAGGTCGAGCGACGCCTGGCACCGCCCGGCCGCCGCCGCCCGCGCCTCCGCGCGCCGCTCGGCCGGCAGGACCCGGAGGTCGACGACGGCGAAGGGCACGGCGCCGCCGGGCGGGACCGACCACTGGCGCCAGCCGTCCTCGTCGCGCGCGAAACGCAGCCGCAGGGCGTCGTGGTGCGCGAGCAGCGCCGCCAGGGCCTGCTCGAGGACGCCCGGGTCGAGCCGGCGGGTGACGGCGAGGGCCAGGGCCTGGTTGAAGTGGTGGGCGTCGGCCGGATCGGCGGCGAGGAAGCGGCGCTGGACCGGCAGGAGGGGCACCGCTCCCACCACCGGGCCCTGCTCGGCGGCGGTGCCGCCGGCGGGCTCGGCCGCCGCCGCCACGGCGGCGACCGTCCGGCGCTCGAAGATCTGCTGCGGCGTCACCCGCAGGCCGCGGCGGAGCGCCCGCGTCACCACCCGGATGCTGAGGATCGAATCACCGCCGAGCCTGAAGAAGTCCTCGTCGATCCCGACCTCCCCGAGCCTCAGGACCTCGGCCCAGACCTCGGCCAGCACGGCCTCGGCGTGGGTCCGCGGCGCGGCCGCGCCGCGGCGCTCGGGGATCGGCAGGGCGCGGCGCGCCAGGTCACTACGGTCGACCTTGCCGCTCGCGTTGAGCGGCAGGGCGTCGAGGGCGGCGAACGCCGCCGGCACCATGTGGTCCGGCAGGCGGGCGACGAGGTGCGCCCGCAGCTCGTCGGCCGCCGGCGGCGGATCGCCTGCGGCGGCCCAGTACGCCACTAGGCGCGTGGTCTCGCCGTCCGCGTGGGCGATCACCGCCGTCTCGCGCACCCCGGGATGCTCGAGCAGGACGGCCTCGATCTCCCCGAGCTCGATGCGCAGCCCCCGCACCTTCACCTGGTGATCGATCCGTCCGAGGAACTCGATCGCGCCGTCGCCGCGGCGCCGGGTGAGGTCCCCCGTGCGGTAGAGCCGGGCGCCGGGGTCCGCCCCCCAGGGATCGGGCACGAAACGCTCGGCGGTGAGCCCGGAACGGCCGAGATAGCCGCGCGCGACCTGCACGCCGCCGATCAGGAGCTCCGCAGGCACCCCGATCGGCGCGACGCGGAAGCGCCGGTCCACGAGGTAGACTGCCACGTTGGCCTCGGGCCGGCCGATGGGTACCGCCTCCCCGGGGGAGCAACGCCAGGCGGTGACGTCGATCGCCGCCTCGGTGGGACCGTAGAGGTTGACGAGGGGGGCGGCGAGGCGCCCGGAGAAGCGCCGGACGAGCTCGCGCGGCAGAGCCTCGCCGCTGGCGATCACGTGGCGCAGGGAAACGCATCGGGAGGCGGCGTCCTCCTCGACGAAGACCCGCAGCAGCGAGGGCACGAAGTGGACGACACTCACCCTTTCCTCGACGATCCGCCGTGCCAGGTAGTCGGGCTCGCGGTGGCCGCCGGGACGCGCGATCACCGAACGGGCGCCGACGGCGAGGGGCAGGAAGAGCTCCCAGATCGAGACGTCGAAGGAGTGGGGCGTCTTCTGCAGGAAGACGTCCCCCGCGCCGAGGGCGAAGGCATCGACCATGGCGCGCAGGCGGCTCACGATCGCGCGATGGCTCACCGCCACCCCTTTCGGCCGGCCGGTCGAGCCCGAGGTGTAGATCACGTAGGCGGCGTTGGCCGGCGCGGCCCGGCGCGGCGGGCGCTCCGGCGCCCGGCCCTCGGCATCGAGCCGCAGGACCGGGATCCCGACGTCCGCGAGGCGCTCGGCGAGACCGGCGCGGGCGAGGAGCACCGCGGCCCCGCTGTCCTCCAGCACCAGCTCGAGGCGGCGCCGCGGATCCTCGGGGTCGACGGGCACGTAGACGCCGCCCGCCGCGTGGATCGCCATGAGCCCGGCCATCCGCTCCAGGGAACGCTCGGCGGCGAGCGCCACCCGCGTCTCGGGCTCCACGCCGAGGGCGGCGAGGCGGCGGGCGAGAAGCTCGGAGCGCCGGAGGAGCTCGCCGTAGGTCATCCGCGCGCCCTCGACGACGAGCGCCACGGCCTCGGGTGCGGCTGCCGCCGTCGCGCGCACGAGCTCGTCGAGGGTCGCGTCCGCGCTGCGTCGGCGCTCGGTGTCGTTCCATTCGCGCAGGAGCTGGTGCCGCTCGGCCTCGCCGAGCCATGGCAGGGCGCCCACCTGGACGTCGGGGTCGGCGGCCAAAGCGCCGAGCAGGACCCGCCAGTGGCCGAGCAGACGCACCACGTCGGTGGCGGCGAAACGCCGGGCGTCGTAGGTGAGGGCGAGGGCGAGGCCGTCGCCGCCGGGGTTGGCGTTGACGAGCAGGGGATAGTTCGTCTCGAGCGCGGTCGCGACGTCGCGCAGCTCGAGGCGGACGCCGGGCGAGCCCTCGGGGGCGGGATAGTTCTCGAAGACCAGGACGCTCTCGAAGAGCGGCAGAGCGTCGCGGAGGCCGCTCTCCTTGCGAATCTCGGCCAGAGGGCACCATTCGTAGCGCCGCGCCTCGACCTGCGCCGCCTGGACCGTCTCGAGCCAGACCGCCGCCGGGCGCGAGACCTCCACCCGGCAGCGCAGGGGCAAGGTGTTGGTGAAGACGCCGAGGACGGTCTCGACCCCCTCGATCTCCGGCGGCCGGCCGGCGACGCTCATGCCAAAGACGACGTCGTCGCCGCCGCCCGAGCGGGAGAGGACGAGGGCCCAGGTGCCCTGGACAGCGGTATTCAGGGTCAAGCCGCGGCGCCGCAGCGCCGCCGTGAGACGGGCGAGCGGCGCCGCGGGCAGGCGGATCTCCCGCACCGCCGACGCCCTGACCTCGGCCCCGGGCTCGCCGCGGTCGAAGCCGACCCGGTTGGGGGCCTCGAAACCCGCGAGGATCCGGCGCCAGGCGGCGCGGGCGGCGCCCTGGTCCCGGCGCGCGAGCCAGGCGATGAAGTCGCGGAAGGGGCGCGGCGTGGCGAGCCGGGGCGCGGCGCCGTCGAGACCGGCCTCGTAGGCGGCGAGGACCTCGCCGAGCAGAAGCGGCAGGGACCAGCCGTCCAGGATCAAGTGATGGTGGCTGAAAACGAAGACGTGCTCGCTCTCGCCGGTGCGGAAGAGCGACAGGCGCAGCAGGGGCCCGCGGTTGAAGGGCGCCACCCGCGCCGCTTCGCCGCGGAGATCCTCCGACAGCCGCCGCCGCCGCTCCGCGGCCGGCAGGTCGCGCCAGTCCTCCCGCCGGCAGGGCACCGCCACCCGCCGGCCCACGACCTGCACCGGTCGCTCCAGATCCTCCCAGACGAAGGCCGTGCGCAGGGCCGGATGCCGGTCCACCACTGCTTGCCAGGCAGCCTCGAAGACTTCCGGCCGCAGCTCCGGCACGGTCGCGGCGAAGGTGGTGACGTAAAGGTCCGACGTCTCGCCGTAGAGGCCGTGGAAGAGGAGCCCCTCCTGGAGCGGCGCCAGGGCGTAGACGTCCTCGATCTCCGCCGGAGCGCCGTCGCGGGTCTCGAAGCGCACGCCCTCCAGGGCTTTGCGGAGCTCTCCGGCCTCGAGCCGCGCCAGGGGAAAGTCCGAAGCCGTCCAGGCGGCGACGCGGCGGACCGCGGCCGCGGGCCGGGTGGCGTCGGCGAGCTCTTCCAGGGCGGCCTTGAAATCGGCCGCCAGGGCCTCTACCGTCCCGCGGCGGAGGAGGCGGGGGCTGTAGGCCCAGCCCATGCGCAGACGCCCGCCGCTCGTGCTGCCGAAGATGAAGACGAGGTGCCGGCGCTCGAGCTCCGGCGCGTTCCACGGGCCGGTGGGCTCAGGGGCGCCGCCGAAGAGCGCGTCGTCGCCGGCGGTCACCTGGTCGAGCTGGCCGAGGTAGTTGAAGCCCACCTCCGCCGCCGGCAGTCCGGCGAGCTCGGCGGCGACCTCGGGCCGCGGATCGAGATAGCGCAGCACGCCCCAGCCGATCCCCTTCGAGGGCACCGACCGCAACACCTCCTTGGTTGCCGCCAGGGCGCCGAGAGCGCCGCCGGAGGCCGGATCGAGGAGCAGGGGATAGACCGCGGTAAACCAGCCGACGGTGCGCGAGACGTCGAGCCCGGCGGCGGCGGTGACGACCTCCTCGCGGCCGTGCGCCTCGACGTCGACCAGGACCGGGCCGCCGGCGAAGCGGCCGAGGGCGCGGGCGGCGGCGGCGAGGAGGACCTCGTCGATCGTGGCCCGCAGCGTCGCCGGCGCCTCGTGGAGGAGCCGGCGGGTCGCCTCCTCGTCGAGCTCGACGCCGACGGTCTCGACCATGCCCTCGAGGTTCCTGCCCCGGGCGCGCTCGAAGTCCACCGGCAGGGGCACGGCGCGGCGGCGGGCCGCCGAGGCCCAGTACGCCCGCTCGGCGTCGAAACGGCCGCTCCAGGCGAGGGCGTCGAGGGTTTCGGCCCAGCGCTTGAAGCCGTCGGTGCGCGGCGGCAGAAGCGGCTCGACGCCGGCTTCGAGGGAGCCGCAGGCCCGGCCCAGGTCCTCGATGAGGACGCGCCAGGAGAGACCGTCGACTACGAGGTGATGGAAGATCAGCAGGAGGCGTCCCTCGCCGCCGGTATCGAAATAGGCGACGCGAAAGAGGGGTCCGCGGACGAGGTCGAGGCTTTGCTGGAGGGCCGCGGCGGCGGCCTCGAGCACGCCGCGCCCGCGCTCCGGCGGCAAGCCGCTCAGGTCGAGGGCATGGCACGGCGGCGCCGTCTCGGGCGGGGCGTTCCATGCCCGCCAGCCGGTTGCCGCGCCGGCGGCGAAGCGTAGCCGTAAGGCGTCGTGGTGGCGCTCGAGGAGCGCCACGGCGCGGTAGAGGCGCCCCGGGGCGAGAGGCCGGCGCACGGCGAGCATCGCCGCCTGGTTCCAGTGCCCGGGCCGGGCGAAGCGATGCTCGAAGAACCAGGCCTGGATCGGCGTCAGGGGCAGCGGCCCCGAGACCGGCGCCTCGGGATCGGCCGACGCCGCTCCCGCCGCCACCGGGGCCACGGCCGCCGCCAGCTCGGCCACCGTGGGATGGAGGAAGACCTGGTCGAGCGAGCAATCGAGGCCTTCCTGGCGCGCCCGGGCGACGATCTGGATCGCCAGGATGGAGTCGCCGCCCAGGGCGAAGAAATTCGCCCCGCGGTCGACCGCCCCGACCTTGAGCACCTCGCGCCAGATCCGCGCCAGGAGCTCCTCGAGCTCGCCGCGAGGCCCTTCCTCGCGGCGCCGATCGGCCGACGCCGCGGCCTCCCCGCGCTCGGCCTCGGCAAGACGCTCGAGGGCCTTGCGGTCGACCTTGCCGTTCGCGGTCAGGGGCATCGCCTCGAGGAGCAGCCAGCTCGCCGGCACCATGTAAGCCGGCACCTTGGCGCCCAGGTGCTCGGCGAGGGCCTCGCCGTCCACGGCGGCGCCGGGAGCCGGCACGGCGGCGGCCACGAGCCGCCGGCGGTGCCGATCCCCCACCGCCACCACCGCCGCCGCGGCGACGCCGGGATGCTCGCCCAGAGCCGCCTCGATCTCGCCGAGCTCGACGCGATGACCCCGGATCTTGACCTGCTGGTCCTCGCGGCCGAGGAACTCGATCGTGCCGTCGCCGAGGTAACGCCCGAGGTCTCCGGTCTTGTAAAGGCGCTCGCCGTTCCGAGGATCGGGGACGAAGCTCGCGGCCGTGCGCGCCGGGTCGCGCCAATAACCCCTCGCCACCCCGACGCCGCCGATGAAGAGCTGGCCCGGTGCCCACTCGGGACGAGGCTCGAGGTCGCCGTCGAAGACCTGGAAGCTCTGGCGGGTCATGGCCCGGCCGTAGGGAATCGACGGCCAGCTCGGGTCGACCTCGCCGATCTCGTAGGCGATCGACCAGATCGAAGCCTCCGTGGCTCCGCCGAGGCTGACGACGGAGAGGGCCGCCGCCGGCCGCGCAGAAACGGCGCGCAGGCGGTCCGGCAAGGCGACCGGGATCCAGTCGCCCGAGAGCATGACCAGGCGCACGCTCTCGGGCAGGACCGCGCCCATGGCCTCCAGGTGCTCGACCATCATCAGGAGGAGGGCCGGCACCGAGCTCCAGATCGTCACGCCGTGGCGCGCGGCGAGCGCGAGCCACTCGTCGGGCCGCCGGGCCGCGCCGGGCTCCGGGATCACCACCGCGGCCCCCGCCGCGAGGACGCCGAAGAGGTCGTAGACCGAGAGGTCGAAGGAGAGGGAGGAGAGGGCGAGGACGCGGTCCTCGGGGCCGACGGCGAAACGCCGGTTGACGTCGAGGACCGTGTTGACCGCTCCGCGATGATCGATCATCACCCCCTTGGGGGCGCCGGTGGATCCGGAGGTGAAGATGACGTAGGCGAGGTCCTCCGGCGTGGCCGCGGGAGGCCCTTCCTCAGCTGGGGCCCCGGGGGGCTCCTCCGCCGAGACCGCGAGCCAGGCGACCGCGGAGCCGGCCGCGGCCGCCTCCAGCTCGGCGCGAAGCGACGGGAGAGTGAGGGCGGTCGCCACCTGGCCGCGCGCGAGGAGGTGAGCCACGCGCTCCGGCGGCAGGGCGGGATCGATCGGCAGATAGGCGGCGCCGGCCTCGAGGACGCCGAGGACCGCGACCACCTGCTCCCACCCCTTCTCCATCACCACCGCCACCAGGGTGTCAGGCCGCGCGCCGCGGCGGCGAAGCTCCGCCGCGAGCCGGAGCGCGCGGGCACGGAGCTCGCCGTGGCTGAGCCGGCGCCCAGCCGCGTAAACCGCCGGCGCCTCCGGATCCCGGCGGGCGGCGGCGAAGACCCGCCGGTGGAGAAGCCCCGTGGGCGCCCCCTCCGCCGCCTCGGGCTCGCGGCGCCGGGCGAGCTGCGCCGCCGGCAGACGGAGGAGGAGGCCGGTCCAGGTCTCGGCCTCGGCGAGCCGCTCCAGGAGATCGCGGTAGGCGGCGAAGAGGTCGTCGAGCAGGCCGGAGGGGAAGAGCTCCTCGACCGCGTCCCAGTTGTAGACCAGCTCCCCCCGGCTCTCGCTCACCTGGTGATCGATCCACACCTGGGGCGTCTGGCTGATGCTGTAAACGTGCTCCGCCTCGGGCAAGGCGCCGCCCGCCTCGCCACCGCCCTCGGGAAGACCGAGAAGGCTGGTGAAAACCACCGGCACGGCCGGCCCGCGGCCCTCTCCGCCGGAGCGCTGGGCGAGCTCCCGCAAGACCCGCACCCCGCTCACGTAACGATGGTCGAGGTCGGCCAGGAGCCGCGCCTGCAGCGCCCGCGCCCGCTCCGCGAAGGATGTCGGGCGGCGGTGGTCGACCTCGAGCAGCGTCAGGGAAGTGAAATCCCCCACCAGGGCGTCGACCTGGGCATGGAAGGGCAAGCGGCGGAAGAGCGTCAGGGTGAGGAGGAAATGGGGCCTGGCGCTCCACCGCGCCAGGGTCTCGGCGAAAGCGCCGAGGAGGAGGACCGAAGGCGTGACGCCGGCGGTGGCGGCGCGCTCCTTGAGGCGTGTCCAACGCCCGGCGTCGAGGCGGGCGCCGCGGCGCGTGAAGCGCGGCAGCCCGAGGCTCGCGGGATCGCGCGCCAGGGGCAGCTCGGGGCCTCCGGGGAGCCCCGGCAGACGCGCGCGCCAGTACTCGAGGGAGCGCCGGTAGAGCGGCTCCTCCCGCAGCGCCTCCTCCGCCAGCACGTAATCGCGGAAGGAGACCCCGAGAGGCTCCAAGGAGGTCTCGGGATCGGCGTAGAGAAGCAGCCACTCGCGGCGGAGCACCTCGACGGTCCAGGCGTCGCCGACTAGGAAGTCGAAGCCGAGGTGGAGGCGGAGGCGGCCGCCCGGCAGACGCGAGGCGCGGACGTCGAAGAGCGGCCAGCGGTCCGCCGGCAAGATCTGATGGGACATCTCGTGCCGCCGCGCCGCGAGGGCCTCCTCGGCTTCCGCGGCGGCGGCCCGCGAGAGATCGAGGAGTGCGAAGCGGTAGGGCTCGACGCGCTCCAGGATCCGCTGGCGGCCGTCGGGATCGATCACCGCGCGTAGCATCTCGTGGCGCTCGACGAGGCGGACGAAGGCGTCGTTCAGACGCTCGAGATCGAGACCGCGGACGTCGATCTCGGTGTAGAAGTAGGTGGCGACGTTGCCGATCTCGAAGGAGCCGCCGCGGCCGATCCAATAGGCCTGCTGGACGTCGGTCAGCGGGAACGGCTCGTGGCGCCGGGCGGGATCGGCGACGAGCTCGGGAAGGGCCGGGCGCGCGCCGCCGCCTGCGGCGAGGCGGGCGTCGATCGTCGCGGCGAGGCGGGCGACGGTCGCGTCGGCGAAGAGCTCGCGCACGGCGACCTCCACCCCGAGCTCCGCCTCGAGCCGCGCCGTCACTCGGGTCGCCAGGAGCGAATGCCCGCCGAGCTCGAGGAAGGGATCGTGCGCTCCCACCTCGGCGATGCCCAGGGCCTCGCCCCAGATCCGGGCGATCCGCCGCTCGGTGGCGCTCCGCGGCGCCTCGTAGGCGACGCCCAGGGCCGGGCGGTGGTGCCCCGCCGCGGGCGCCGGCGTCTCCTCCTCCGCGATCCGGCGCGCCGCGGGCGCCGCCGTGCCGGCGCCCGGCCGCTCGATCCAGAAACGCCGGCGCTCGAAAGGATAGGTCGGCAGCGCGACCCTCCGGCGCTTCTCGCCCGCGAAGAAGCGCCGCCACGAGGGCTCGATCCCCACCAGCCACAGCCGGCCCAGGGTGGCGAGCAGATGGGCGTGCTCGTCTCCGGCGACGCCGCGCGCCACGTCCGCCGGAGGCCGTCCGGCGGACAGCGCCACCGTGTCCCGGGGCTTCTCGGGATGGGCCTGGGCCAGGGTGGTCAGAGCCCGCCCCGGACCGAGCTCGAGGAGCACCCGCCGGCGGTCGGTGAAAAGCTCCGTCAGGCCGTCGCCGAAGCGCACGGGCTGGCGGAGCTGGCGCGCCCAGTAGCCCGGATCGGTGGCCTCGGCGGCGGTGATCCAGGTGCCGGTGACGTTCGACAGGAAGGCGAAGCGCGGGGCCGCGAGGCCGCGCCCGGCCACCGCGCGCTCGAAGGGGGCCACGGCCGGGCCCATGAGCGTCGAGTGGAAGGCATGGGAGGTGTGGAGGCGGCGGTGCTCCACGCCGCGCCCGGCGAACAGGACGGCACAGGCGTCGATCTCCTCGGCGGACCCGGCCAGGACCGTCATCCGCGGACCGTTCACCGCCGCGACGGAAACCCCGCGCGGCAGCTCCGGCAGGAGCTCGGCCGCCGGCGCCGCCACCGAGAGCATCGCCCCTGGAGGCTGCTCGCCCATGAGGCGTCCACGCTCCGCCACCAGGGCGAGAGCGTCGTCGAGCTCGAAGACGCCGGCCATCGCCGCCGCCGCCAGCTCGCCGATCGAATGGCCCAGCATCGCTTCGGGCGCGAGCCCCCACGACGTCAGCAACCGGGCGGCGGCCCACCCGTGGACGAAGAGCGCCGGCTGAGCGAGATCGGTACGGCGCAGGAGCGCCGCCGCCTCCTCGTCCGCCGGGTCGCCGCAGAGGAGCTCCCGCAGGTCGCGGCCGAGGGCCTCGCGGAGCTTTTCTGCCGCCTCGTCGACCTCGCGGCGAAAGACCGGCTCGGCGTCGTAGAGGTCACGGCTCATACCGGGATGCTGGCTGCCCTGACCGGGGAAGAGAAAAACCAGGGGGCGCTCGCTCGGCTCCTCGAAATGCTCGAGGAGGCGCTCGGGATCGCGCTCGGCGAGGATCCGGGCGGCGCCGGCCCGGCTGCCCGCCACGAGCGCCCGTCGGTGGGGGAAACGCCGCCGGCCAAGAGCCAGGGTATAGGCGGCGTCGGCGAGGGGGACGTCGCTGCCGCCGAGGTGAGCGGCGAGGGCGTCGGTGGCACGGTCGAGAGCCTCCGGACCGGCCGCCGCCAGCAGCAGGAGCTGGCGCGGACGCGCCGGCGCCGTCGGCGGCGGCGCCGGGGCCTGCTCGAGGATCACGTGGGCGTTGGTGCCGCCGATGCCGAAGGAGCTCACCCCGGCCCGGCGCGGAGCGCCGTTGCCGGCCCAGGGCTCGAGCGAGGTGGCCACCCGGAAGGGCGAGCTCTCGATCTCGAGGTGCGGATTGGGCGCCTCGAAGTGCAAGCTCGGCGGAATCTCGCCGTGCTCGAGAGCGAGGACCGTCTTGATCAACCCCGCCATGCCGGCGGCGGTGTCGAGATGGCCGACGTTGGTCTTGACCGAGCCGAGAGCGCAGGCCCCCGGCCGCGGCGCGCCCCCCTGGGCGGCGTCGCGGAACGCGCGGCTCAAGGCCGCGACCTCGATCGGATCGCCCAGGGGCGTGGCCGTGCCGTGAGCCTCGACGTAGCCGATCGTCCGCGGGTCGACCCGGGCGGCGGCCAGGGCGGCGCGGATCACCCGCTCCTGGCCCTCGAGCCGCGGCGCGGTGAAGCCCACCTTGCCGGCGCCGTCGTTGTTGATCGCCGTGCCGAGGATGACCGCCCGCACGGCGTCGCCGTCCGCCAGGGCGTCCTCCAAGCGCTTGAGCACCACGGCGCCGACGCCGCTGCCGAAGATCGTCCCTCCTGCCCCGGCGTCGAAGGCGCGGCAATGCCCGTCGGGGGAGAGGATGCCGTCCTTCTGATAGCGATAGCCCGGCACCGGCGAGAGATCGAGGGCGACGGCGCCTGCCAGGGCGAGGTCGCAGTCGCCGTCGATCAACCCCTGGCAGGCCAGGTGGAGGGCCACGAGGGAGGTCGAGCACGCCGTCTGGACGCCCACCGCCGGGCCCTCGAGATCGAGCTTGTAGGAGGTCTTGGTGGCGAGGTAGTCCTTGTCGTTGCCGAGGACCACTCCCAGGCCGCCCGCGGCGGCGGCGACGTCAGGCCGCGACGCCAGGTGATAGAGGAGGTAATGGCTGAGGCTGGCGCCGGCGTAGACCCCCACCGCGCCGCCCTTCTCGCCGCCGTAGCCGGCGTTGTCGAGGGCCGCGAAGGCGCACTCGAGGAAGAGGCGCTGCTGCGGATCCATGATCTCCGCCTCGCGCGGGTTGACGCCGAAGACCTCGGCGTCGAAACAGTCGACGTCGGCGAGCTCCGGCTTGGCGGGCACCCAGGCGGGATCGGCGAGCAGCGCCTCGCCGGCTCCGAGCGCGCGCAGCTCCGCGGGGGAGAAGAGCCGCACCGACTCGACCGCCGCGCTCAGGTTGCGCCAGAAGGCGTCGAGGTCGCGGGCGCCGGGGAAGCGCCCCGCGAGACCGATGACGGCGACCTCCAGCCCGCTTGGCGTGCGCGCGCTCATGCCTCGCCCTCGCCGCCGCGCAGGCGCCGGAGCTCGCGGCGGCGCGCCCCGCGGCGATCCAGGCTCTCGCCGCCCTGCCCGTCTTCCGAAGGCCCGGGCGCCGGGACCGCGGCCGCGGGCGCCGGCGGGCCGAGCTCGCCGAGCAGTGCTCCCAGGGAGCGCACCGTCGGGTGATTGAACATCTCCACCAGGGGTATTTCGGCGCCGGCCAGGTCGCGCAGGCGGGCGTGGGCCTGAACCAGGTGGACCGAGGTGCCGCCGAGCTCGAAGAAGTTGTCGTCGACGCCGATCCGCTCGCGGCCGAGGAGATCGCGGACGATGCCGGCGATCTCCTCCTCGAGCCGCGAGCGCGGCGGCCCGCCGGGCCGCGGCTCCGCCGGCTCGGCCGACGGCGCGCGCCGCGCGAGAGCGGCACGGTCGACCTTCCCGTTGGCGGTGAGCGGGAGATCGTCGATCCGCACGAAGGCGCTCGGCACCATGTAGGCCGGCAGCTTGGCGCGCAGGAAGGCGCCGAGCTCGGCCGCGAGGCCGGTGCCGGCGGCGGCGCGCTCTTCACCCTCGCCGCCGTCCCACGGCCCGCCGACCAGGCTGTGGACCAGCCGGTCGTTGTCGGCGAGGCGGAAGGCCGGCCGCAGCGGCGGGAAATCGATCTCGCCGATCTGGCACAGGCCGAGGCCCAGGCCGGGAGCCGTCATCTCCAGGAGCTGGGTGATCAGTCCGGCCTCGAGCGCGGAGAAGTGCCGGCCGAGCTCCTCGCCGTAGACCGGGGAGACGGCGTCGAGGCGGGCGACGAGGTAGAGGCGGAAGGCGACGTGGGTGAAGCCGGGAGGGTCCCGAGGCCGCGCCGGCAGCTCGGCGTCGGGAGTCAAGAGCACCAGGCGGTGCGCCGCCGGATCGTGGTAATAGGCGCCGGCCTCGAGCCCCTCGACCCGCCCCGCCGGGACGTGGAGATAGACCTGCACCGGATAGAGGGAGCCCGCCGAGGCGTAGCGATAGCGCGGCAGGGGCTCGTCGGGCGAGCGCACCTGGCTGAGGGCGCCGAGGAGCTCGCCCACGATTTCGAGGGGCACCGTCCGCGGCGCGAACCGGCGCCGGCTGCGCCGCTCCTCGGCACCGCCAGGGCCCACCCTTTCCGGCCAGGCGCCGCCCGGCAGGGCGACGGCACCGCGGCCATCGTCCCTGCGTCGTCCCGGCTCGCTCAGCTTGTGCTCGAGGAGCTGCAAGCCCTCGACCTCGCCCGCCGGCGTCTCCTCGACCACGTAGGCCACCAGGCGCCGCTCTCCGCGGGGCCGTCCCACGGCCGCCGCCACCGCCGAGCGCACGCGCGGATGCGTTTCGAGAGCGGCCTCGATCTCCCCCAGCTCGATGCGATGGCCGAGGACCTTGACCTGGTTGTCCTCCCGGCCGAGAAACTCGATCTCGCCGGTGGGCAGCATGCGGCCCAGATCCCCGGTGCGGTAGAGGCGCTCGCCGGTCCGCGGATGGCGGAGGAAGGACGCGGCGGTGCGCTCCTCGTCGCGCCAGTAGCCCCGGGCGACGCCGACGCCTCCGATGTAGAGCTCCCCCGGCACCCCGACCGGCCGCCTCTCGAGCCCGGCGTCGAGCACGTGGAAGGTCTGGTTCAGCATCGGCCGGCCGTAGGGAATCGACGCCCAGCTCGGATCGACCTCGTCGATCGGATGGAGGATCGACCAGATCGACGCCTCGGTGGCGCCCCCGAGGCTCACGACCCGGGCGTTCGGCGCCAGGCGGCGGACGCGCCCGGGGAGGTCGAGGGGAATCCAGTCGCCGGAGAGGAGCACGAGGCGCAGGCTCTCCGGCAGGCGCTCGCCACGGCCTTCGAGATAAACGACCAACATCTCGAGGAGGGCGGGCACCGAGCTCCAAAGAGTGACGCCCTCGCGCACCATCAGCTCCCACCAATGGGACGGATCGCGCAGGGCCCAGGGCTCGGGCACCACCACCGTCCCCCCCGCGGCGAGGACGCCGAAGATGTCGTAGACAGAGAGGTCGAAATTGAGCGCCGAAAGCGCCAGGACCTTGTCCTCGGGATCGACGTCGAAGCGCCGGTTGACGTCGACGACCGTGTTCAAGGCGCCGCGGTGGTCGATCATCACCCCCTTGGGCAGGCCGGTCGAGCCCGAGGTGAAGATCACGTAGGCCAGGTCCTGAGGGCTCGCCGCATCGCCGTCCGCCGCCGGGTCGCTTTCCGCGATCTCCTCGATCGCCAGGGGCGCGACGCCGTCGATCCACGGCAGCTCGCCGACGAGGCGGCTCTCGGTGAGGGCCAGGCGGACCTCGCCGTGGCGCAGGAGGTGCGCGAAGCGCTCCGCGGGCAGGCCCGGATCGACCGGCAGGTAGGCGCCGCCGGAGCGCAGGACGCCCAGGACCGCTGCCACCTGCTGCCAGCCCTTCTCCGCCGCCACCGCCACCAGGGAGTCGGGCCGCACCCGCAGCTCCCGCAGGCGGCGCTCGACGCCTGCCGCGAGCCGGTCGAGCTCGGCGTAAGAGATCGAGCGGCCCGCGGCCACCACGGCGGGACGGCTCCCCGCCTCCCGCGCCCGCTCGGCCACGGGCGCGTGGAGAAGTCCCTCGGGCACCAGGGCCGCGGTGGCGTTCGCCGCGGCGAAAAGCTCGGCTTGGGCGGAGGGCAGGAGCGCCTCGCGGGAGGTCGTCTCCCAGGCCTCGGCTCCGGCGGCGAGGCGCCGCAGGAGCCCTTCGTAGACCTCGAACATCCCCGCGAGGAAGCCCGGCTCGAAGAGCTCGCGCACGCCGTCCCAGTTGTAGCGAAGGGCGCCGCCGCGCACCGTCACCTGGTGGTCGAGCCAGACCTGGGGGGTCTGCCCGATCGAATAGACCAGGTCGAGCGCCGGCCCTTCTCGGGCCGTCCCTTCGGCGCTCGCGGCCCGTGTCTCGTCGAGGTTGACGGTGCTGGTGAAGACCACCGGCATCGCCGCCCCTCGGCCGCCGCGCCGCGCTCCGAGCTCGCGCATCACCCGCACGCCGCCGACGACGCGATGGTCGAGGTCGGTCCACAGACGTTCCTGGAGACGCCGGGCGCGGACGGTGAAGGGCTCGGGCCGGGAGGCGTCGACGGCGAGCAGGGTCAGGGAGGTGAAGTCGCCGAGAATGCGGTCGACGTGGGGATGGAAGGGCAGGCGATTGAACAGGGTCAGGTTGATGGTGAAGCGCGGCGACTTGCTGAAGCGCGCCAGGACCTCGGCGTAGGCGGCGAGGAGCACCGCCGAGCCGGTGAGGCCCGCGGCCCGGGCACCTCGCTCGAGGCGAGACCAGTCGGCAGCCTCGAGACGGCCCGAGAAGCGCTCGAACCGCTGCTCGGCGAGGGCCTCGGGACGCCGCGCCAGAGGCAGCTCCGGCGCCGGCGGCAGCTCGTCGAGCCGGGCGCGCCAGTACTCGAGGGAGCGCTCGTAGAGCTCGCTCCTCCGCAGCTCCTCCTCGGTCAGGACGTAGTCGCGGAAGGTGACGTCGATCGGCGGCAAAGGCGCATCGGGATCGGCGTAGAGCCGGGCCAGCTCGGACGCCAGGAGGCCGAAGCTCCAGCCGTCGAAGAGGAGCACGTCGAGGCTCGTGTGAAAGCGCGTGCGTCCCGTGGGCAGACGCGAGGCCCGCAGCTCGAAAAGGGGCCAGCGGTCCGCCGGCAGGACCTGATGGGACATGCGCTCGCGCACCTCGAGGAGGCGCGCCCCGGCCTCCTCGGGCGGCTGGCCGGCGAGATCGAGGACCTCGATCGTATAGGGCTCGACCTCGGCGAGCACCCGCTGGCGGCCGTCGTCCCCGACGATCGCCCGCAGCATGTCGTGGCGCTCGACGAGACGCCGCCAGGCGCGCTCCACCCGCCCGACGTCGAGCTCGCCTTCGACCTCGAGATAGACGTGGGCGGCGACGCGGCCGAGGGCCATGTCGGCGCGCCGACCCACCCAGTAGGCCTGCTGGATCTCGGTCAGGGGGAAGGGCTCGAACCGCTCCTCGGGGCACGGCACCAGGGCCGGCGTCGCGGCGGCGGTCCCCCTTTCGGCCCGCCGGGCTGCCGCCAGGTCGATCGCCGCGGCAAGGCCCGCGACGGTCGGGGCGTCGAAAAGAGCGCGCAGGCCAACGTCGCTGCGGAAAGCCTTGCGGGTCTTGGCGATCAACTGAGTGGCGAGGAGGGAATGGCCGCCGAGGTCGAAGAAATCGTCGTCGATGCCCACCCGCCCGACTCCCAGGACCGCGCTCCAGATCGCGGCGAGCCTCTCCTCGGTGGGCGTGCGCGGCGCCGCGTAGGCCGCGGCTGCCGCCTGGCGGCCGTCCTCCGGCGGCGGCAGGGCGGCGAGGTCGACCTTGCCGTGGGCGGTCAGGGGGACCTCGCCGAGGACGACGAAGGCGCCGGGCACCATGTGCTCCGGCAGCTCGCGGGCAGCGTGGCGGCGCAGCTCCGGGCCGAGGCGGCGCACGAAGGCGCCGCGCAGGGGACGGCTGGCGAGGTCCTCGAGGGCCGCCGCGGGCTCCGGCGGCTCGAGCAGCTCGCCGCGCCGCGGCGTTTCGGGTCTCCGAAAGACCGCCCGCAAGCGTCCTCCTTCCCCGCCGCCGGACCAGCCGACCTCCACCTCGTAGCCCTTCTCGCGGCCGAGCGCGAAGAGCTCCTCGGGATCGACCGGCTCCTCTCCGGCATCGGGGTCCTCGGTGAGGCGGGCATTGGCGAGATCGTCGGCGAGGACCAGCGGGCAGGCCACGTCGAGGGCGCGGCTGAGCGGGCCGAGCGCGGTGACGCGCTCCGGCACGGCGGCCCGAGGCTCTGCGCCGCCCGGGGCCGGAGCGCGGAGGACGGCGTCGTAGCGGAAGCGCACCATCTCGTTGCCGGAGCGCCCCCGCTTGACGTGGGCCTCGGCACGGGCGAGCCGGGGCGAGCGGCGGGCCACGGCGGTGAAGAACGACGGCGCGAGGACGAGCTCCTCCTCGCGGGCGAGGCGCGCCAGGCACCGCTGGCGGAGCTGCGCCGTGGACAGGTCGGGCGCCGCGCCGTGGCGCACGACCGAGGCGTGAAAGCTCTCCTGGAGCGGCAGGCTGCGCACGTCGCCGACGAAGATCCCGCCGCCTGGGGCGAGCCGCTGCGCCGCCCCCTCGAGGACCCGCAGCAGATACTCGACGCCCGGGAAGTACTGCACGACCGAGTTGAGGACGACGGCGTCGAAGGGACCCTCGTCAAGGCCGTCGAAATCGTCCGCCGGGCGCCTCGCGAGCGAGACGTGGCCGAGCCCGCGGGAGGCGAGCTGCGGCTCGATCGTCGCCAGCGCCCGCGGCGAGAGATCGGTCGCGACGTAGCGCTCGCAATGCGGCGCCACGCGGTAGAGGAGGAGGCCGGTGCCGCAGCCGATCTCGAGGAGGCGACGCGGCGGCGTGCCGCCGGGCCCCAGGGCGAGGATCCGCCCGACCGTCGTCTCCACCCATTCACGCATCTCCTCCGCCGGGATCGGCTTGCCGGTGTAGCTCGAATTCCACCCCGCGACGTGGAAGGCGGCGTCGCCTTCGGAGGGCGTCGCGCCGTAGGTCTCGTCGAAGACCTCCCGCCACGCCTCCACCCGCTCCCCCGGGGCGCTCGCGAGGCCCTCCCCGGCGTCGGCACGGGGGAGGACGTAGGCCGTCAGCACCGCCTCCCCGCCGGGACCGGGGAGCGCCCGGACGAGAGCCCGGCGTACCGCCGGATGAGCTTCCAGGACCGATTCGATCTCTCCCGGCTCCACGCGGAAGCCGCGGATCTTGATCTGGTGATCGACCCGGCCGCGGAAGGCCAGGGAGCCGTCGGGAAGGCGCACGGCCCGGTCCCCCGCGCGGTAGAGGCGCGCTCCTGGCCGGCCGCTCCAAGGATCGGGGACGAAGCGCTCGGCGGTGAGCCCCGGCCGCCCGAGATAACCCTGGGCGACCCCCGCCCCGCCCACGAAGACCTCGCCGGCGACCCCGATCGGCCGCGGCGCTCCGCCGGGCCCCAGGAGGTGGACGTCGAGGTCCGGGATCGGCCGGCCGACGGCGTGGCGGCGCTCGCCGTCGAGCTCCGCGGCGGCGACCGGCTCGTAGGTCACGTGGACCGTCGTTTCGGTGATGCCGTACATGTTGACGAGCCGGGGCCCACGGCCGTCGCCGCCGTCGCCGAAACGCTCGATCCACGGCCGGAGGCTGCCGCGCTCGAGGGCCTCGCCGCCGAAGATCACGGAGCGCAGGCGCAGCTCGGGCGCCTCGTGCGGCAAGGCGGCGATCAGTTGGCGGAAGGCCGACGGCGTCTGGTTGAGCACCGTCACGCCCTGCCGCGCGAGGAGAGCGAGGAAGGCGTCGGGCGCGCGGCTCACCCCGTAGGGCACCACCGTGAGCCGCCCGCCGTAAGCCAGAGCGCCCCAGATCTCCCACACCGAGAAGTCGAAGGCGAAGGAATGGAAGAGGGTCCAGACGTCGTGCGGGCCGAAGCCGAACCAGGCCTCGGTCGAGCGCAGGAGACGCGCCACGTGGCGGTGGGTCACGCGCGCGCCCTTGGGCTCCCCCGTGGAGCCCGAGGTGTAGATCACGTAGGCGAGATGGTCGGGCGAGAGGTCGAGAGCGGGGGCCGCGGCGTCGCCTCGGGCGAGGTCCAGGGTCTCGAGGTCGATCACCCGCAGGCCCTCCGCCGCGAGCTCGGTGGCGCGGCGGCCGGCGGCGAGGACCAGCGGCGCGGCGGCGTCCGCGACCAGGAAGCGCAGACGCTTGTCCGGGTAGGCCGGATCGAGGGGCACGTAGGCCCCGCCGGCCTTCAGGACGGCGAGGATCGCCGCCACCAGCTCCAGGGAGCGGTCGAGACAGACCGCCACCCGCGTCTCCGGCCCCGCTCCGGCGTCACGAAGCAGCCGCGCCAGGCGATTGGCCCGCCGATCGAGCTCTGCGTAGGTCCAGCTCTCCTCGTCGCAGACCAGGGCGATGGCCGCGGGCGTACGCGTCGCCCAGGCCTCGAAAAGACCGTGGAGGAGCGTGTCGCCCGGCGGCACGGCGGCGCCGTCGTTCCATTCCCGGAGGGTCTGGTGGGCGGCGGCGGGATCGACGAGCGGCAGCTCGCCCAGACGGCGGCTTGGATCGCGCCCGATCCCGAGCAGCAGCCGCTCGAAGTGGGCCAGGATCCGGGCCGCCGCCGAGGGGGCGAAGGCGCGGCGGTCGTAGAGCAGGTTCACGGCGAGCTCGGCGCCGGGGAGCACCTGCACCGTCAGGGGGTAGTTCGTGCGCTCCCAGATCGAGGTCAGGCCGGCGATTCGGAGCTCTTCTTCCCCCGCCGCCGCGGCCTTGTCGACGGGATAGTTCTCGAACGCCAGGATCGACTCGAAAAGCCCGTGCCCCCGCGGCACGCCGCTCCATTCGTGAACGTCGACCAGCGAGCTGTGCTCGAACTGGCGCAGGCGCGCGTTGTGCTCCTGGAGCCGGGCGAGCCATGGCCGGAGGGGCTCGCGCCAGGCGCCTCGCAGGCGCACCGGCAGGGTGCTGACGAAGAGCCCCACCATCGCCTCGGCGCCTTCGAGGTCCGGCGGCCGGCCCGAGGAGGTGACGCCGAAGACCACGTCCGGCCGGTCATGGTAGTTGGCCAGCAGTAGCGCCCAGGCCCCCTGGACGACGGTGTTCAAGGTCAGGTCGCCGAGTGCCGCGACCTGGCGAAGGGCGGCGGTGTCCGCGGGCGTCAGGCGGCGGGAGGCCCGGCCGTAGGACGCCTCGGCCGGGAGGTCCGCGGTCGCCGGCCGCCGGCCGTTGACCAGCGGCGGCGGCGGCACGAAGCCCGCGAAATCCGCCCGCCAGAAGGCCTCGGCGGCGGCGCGGTCCTGGCGGCCGAGCCACTGGACGTAGTCGCGGAAGGGCCGCCGTTTGGGAAGCGGCGGCTCCTCCATGCCGGCGGCGAAAGCGCGGTAGAGGGCGAAGACCTCGCCCAGGACGAGGGACACCGACCAGCCGTCGAGGAGCAGATGGTGGTGGCTCCAGACGAGCTGATGGCGCGCGCCGCCGAGCCGGATCAGGATCACCCGCAGCAGCGGCGCCCTGAGATCGAAGCCGCGCCGCCGATCTTCGGCCAACAGCGCCGCGAGCCGCTGTTCCTGGGCGGCGGCGGCGAGATCGCTCCAGTCGTGATGCTCGATCGGCAGCTCGACCTGGCGGTAGACCACCTGCTGCGGCTGGTCGAGGCCCTCCCAGACGAAAACGGTGCGCAGCACCGGATGGCGGTCGACCACCGTCCGCCAGGCGCGCTCGAGGGCCTGCGGATCGAGCCGTCCTTCGAGGGGAAACGCGAGCTGCTCGAAGTACTCCGCCGCCGCGGCGTCGTAGAGGGTGTGGAAGAGGATCCCCTGCTGCAACGGCGAAAGGCCGTAGATCGCCTCGACGTTCCGGCGGCTCATCGCGTCACGTTTCCTTCGAGCTGGCTGAAGATGGTCTCGAGGTCCTCCGCGGAGAGGCTCTCGTCGATCTCGGCGGGCCGGGCCGCCTCCGCGGCCACCGCCGCGAGGTCGACCTCCAGGAGAGCCGCGACCTCCCGGCGGCAGCCCGCTGCCAGCGCCGCCACCACTTCCGGCGCGTGGACCGCGCGGCTGGTGCTCCAGGTCATGCGCAGGCGGCCGTCGGCCACGGCGGCGTTGAGCTCGAGGAGGTGAGCGCGCCGGCCGCGCGGCCCGCGAAGGCCTCCGGGGGACTCCTCCGCGGCGGTGAAGGGCGCGCCCGCCGGCAGGGCCTGGTCGAGGATCCCGAGATAGTTGAAGAGCACCTCCGACGGCGGCGTGGCGGCGAGCTCCCCGCGGATCACGGGATCGGGATCGAGGTAGCGTAGGACGCCCCAGCCTACCCCCAGCTCCGGCACCGCCCGCCGCCGCTCGAGCACCACCGCCAGGGCCGCCGCGGGACCCTCTCGGCCCCGCAGGTCGAAGGTCAGGGGATGGACGCTGGTGAAAAAGCCGACCGTGCGCGAGAGGTCGAGCCCATCGCGCTCCTCGCGGCCGTGGCTTTCGAGGTCGACCCGCACCCGGGGCACGCCGGTGGCGCCGGCGATCGTCCGCGCCAGGGCGGCCAGAAGGAGGTCCTCGAGGCGCACGCCGGCGTCCTCCGGCAGCTCGCGGACGAGCCGCCGGGTGGTCTCGGCATCGAGCTCGAGCACCGTGCGCTCGGCCGTCGCCTCGAGGTTGGCGGCCGGATCCGCGCCGTCGCGCGCGAGGGCGAGGAGCGACGCCGTCTCCGCTTCCACCTGGCGGCGCCAGAGCCCGAGCTCGGCCCGCGCGCCGCCGGCCTCGGCGTGCTCCGCGAGGCGACGCGCGAAATCGCGGTAGGAGCTGGTCTTGGGCGGCAGCGGGGCCTCACCGCCCGCGTCGTCGGTCCACAGCGCCCCGAGGTCCTCGAGCAGGATGCGCCAGGAGACGCCGTCGGTCACGAGATGGTGGGCGACGATCAGCAGCCGCGCCTCGCCGCGCGGGAGCGCGAAGGCGACGAGACGCACGAGAGGGCCGCGATCGAGGCGCAGGCTCGCCTGGACCCGCGCCGCCGCGATTTCGAGGACCGGACGCGGATCACCCGCGAGACCGCGCAGGTCGACCTCCGCCGCCGGCACGTCGCCGCCGGGATCGACGGCGTCGAGGCCGGCGTTTTCGAGGCGCCAGCCCCGCGCCTCCCGGCGCAGGCGCAGGCGCAGAGCGTCGTGGTGCGCCAGCAAGCGGGCCGCCACCCGGCGCAGGCGGTCGCCGTCGGCCCGCGTCCAGGCACGGACCGGCCGCAGCATCACCGCCTGGTTCCAATGCTCGGGCGCCGGCAGGTCGCGATCGAGGAACCAGTGGATCACCGGGGTCAGCGGCATCTCCCCCGCCACCGGCCCCTGGGGCACCGCCTCCCGGTCGCCGCGTTCCGCCACCGCCGCGAGCTCGGCCAGGGTGGGGTGCTGGAAGATCTGCCGCGGCGTGAGCGCGAGCCCCGCCTCCCGGGCGCGGAAGACGACCCGGAGAGCGACGATCGAATCCCCGCCGAGCTGGAAGAACCGGTCCTGCCGCGTCACCGCGTCGACCCCGAGGACGTCGCTCCAGATCGCCGCCAGGGTCCTCTCCGTCTCGCCCCGAGGCGCCTCTCCCGCCGCCTCCGCACTCGCCGCCGGCGGCGCCGGGAGGGCCCGGCGGTCGATCTTGCCGCTCGGGGTGAGCGGCAGGTCCGGCAGCTCGACGAAGACCGCCGGCACCATGTACTCGGGCAGCCGCGCGCCGAGGTGCGCCCGCAGCTCCGGCTCGCCCGCAGCGCCGGTGCCGCTCCAGTAGGCCACCAGGCGCCGCGGCCCGCCGTCCTCGCGGATCACGACCGCGGCGGCGCGCACCGCCCCGTGCTCGACGAGGCGCGCCTCGATCTCGCCCAGCTCCACGCGGAAGCCGCGCAATTTCACCTGGTGGTCGATCCGGCCGAGGAAGTCGGTCGTGCCGTCGGCCCGGTAGCGCGCCAGGTCGCCGGTGCGGTAAAGCCGCGCTCCCGGGAGCTCGGCCGCCGGATCGGGAACGAAGCGCTCGGCGGTCGTGGCCGGACGGCCGTGGTAGCCTCGCGCCGGCGCGGCGCCGCCGATCAGGAGCTCCCCCGGAGCGCCGATCGGCCGGGGCCGTCCGCCGCGGCCGACGAGGCGCAGGACGACCCCGGCGATCGGCCGGCCCAGGGGCGCGGTGCCGAAAGGCAGGCCGTCCCTCTCGGCGCGGCGGGCCGGCCATGCGGTGACGTCGACCGCCGCCTCGGTGGGGCCGTAGAGGTTCTCCAGCGCAACTCCCGGCAGGCGCTCGGCGAAGCGTCGTACGAGTCCCGCCGGCAAGGCCTCGCCGCTGGCGATCACCCGCCGCAGGGACCTCAGCCGCTCGACGCCGGGCTCCGCGAGGAAGGGCTCGAGCATCGAAGGCACGAAGTGCAGCGTGGTGACCGCCTGCCGCGCCACGAGATCGACGAGGTAGGCCGGATCGCGGTGGCCGTCGGGCCTTGCCACCACCAGACCGGCGCCGGCAAGGAGGGGCCAGAAGAATTCCCAGACCGAGACGTCGAAGCTCATCGGGGTCTTCTGGAGCACCCGGTCGCCTTCGCCCAGCGGGTAGGACCGCTGCATCCAGGCGAGGCGGTTGACGATCGCCCGATGGCTGTTCAAGGCCCCCTTGGGCCGGCCGGTCGAGCCCGAGGTGTAGATCAGATAGGCCCCGTTCTCCGGCGACAGCGGCGGCGGGGTGAAGCGCACGCCGGACGGCGTCCACTCGGGCGGGGACAGCTCCACGAGCTCGGCGTCACCTGCCGGGAGACGTCCCGCGAAACGGGGCTGGACGAGAAGGACGGCGGCGCCCGAGTCGGCGAGCATGAATGCCAGACGCTCCTCGGGATAGGAGGGGTCGAGAGGCACGTAGGCGCCACCGGCGAGGACCACCGCCGTCAGCGCCACTACCAGCTCGGAGGAACGCTCGGCGAGGACCGCGACGGGCGTCTCGGGGCCCACGCTGCGGCGGCGAAGGTCCGCCGCGAGGGCCGTCGACGCGCGGAAGAGCTCGCCGTAGCTGAGGCGCGTGGGGCCTTCCTCGCCGTCGAAGACCACGGCGGGCGCCGTGGGCCGCGCGGCCGCCCGCGCCAGGAGCAGCTCGGAGAGCGGCCGCTCGAGATCGAAGGCGCCGGCGGCGTCCGCCGGCAGGCCGCGCCACGCGGTGTCGTTCCACTCGAGGCGCACTTGGTGGTCCGCGGCGGGCTCGAGGAGAGGCAGCTCGGCCAAGGGACGGTCGGCGCCGGCGGCGACGGCCGCAAGCAGGCGGCGGAAATGGCGCGCCAGGCGTGCGCCGGTGGTGGCGTCGAAGAGGTCGGTGGCGTATTCGAGGTAGCCTTCCAGCTCCCGGTCCGCCCGGTCGCTGATGAAGAGGCTCAGGTCGAAGAGCGCGCTGCGCCGCTCGACCTCGACCCCGGAGAGGCGCAGGCCCTCGACCTCGGCGGACTTGGCCGGCACGTTGAGCACCGCCAGCAGGGTCTGGAAGAGGGCGTTGTGGCTCAGGGCCCGCTCCGGCCCCAGCTCGCGCACCAGGACCTCGAAAGGCACGTCCTGATGGGGATAGGAGGCGGTGACCGACGCCTTGACGTCGGCGACGAGCCGGCGGAAGGGCGTCCCGAGGCGCGGCTGGACCCGCAGGGGCAGGACGGTCGCGAAGCAGCCGATCAGAGGCTCGAGCTCTATCCGGCTCCGCACCCCGCGGCTGTAGCCCAGGACCATGTCGCGGCCGCCGCCGTAGCGCGCGAGGAGCGTCGCGTAGGCCGCCGTCAGCACCATGAAAAGGGTGCCTCCCTCGTCCCGGGCGAGCCGGCGCAGGGCCGCCGCCGCGGCGCCGTCGAGCCGGATCGGCACGTAGCCGCCGGCGAAGTCGCGCTCCGCCGGCCGGGGCCGATCGACGGGCAGATCGGCGAGGGTCGGCGCGCCGTCGAGGTGCTCGCGCCAGAAACCGAGATGGCGCTCGAGCGCCTCGCCCCGGAGCGTCTCGCGCTCCCAGCGAGCGTAGTCGCCGTACTGGATCGGAAGCTCCGGCACCGCCGCGTCGCCGGCCCCCGCCGCCGCCTCGTAGAAGGCCGCGAGCTCGCGCACCAGGATGGCGTTCGACCAGTCGTCGGAGACGATGTGGTGCAGGGTGATCGCCAGCAGGTGCTCCTGCGCCGCCAGCCGGACGAGGAGAGCGCGGAACGGCCGGCCCGACCCGAGGTCGAAGGGCCGGCGGACCTCCTCGCCGAGGAGCCCGCGGGCCTCCCGGCGGGCCGCCGCGAGCGGCACGCCTTCGATCTCGCGGCGCGCGAGGAGCTCCGCCGGAAGCTCCTCGACCGTCTGCACCGGCTCGCCGTCCACTTCGCTGAAACGGCTGCGCAGGATCTCGTGACGCTCGGCCACGCTGCGCAGCGCCGCCTCGAGGGCGTTCACGTCGAGGGGGCCCAGGAGCTCGAGGACGGTGGGATTGTTGTATGCCACCAGGCCCGGCTCGAGGCGGTCGAGGACCCACAGGCGCTGCTGGGCGTAGGCGAGGGGCGCGGGCCCGCTCGCCGGCCGCCGCGGGATGGGCGCCGTGCGCGGCGGCGCCGCGGACGCCAGGAGCCGGGCGAGGCCGGCGACGGTGGGCGCCTCGAAGACCTTCTCGATCGGCAACTCGGCCCCGCGGCGCTCCTGGAGCCGCGCGGCGAGCTGCGTCGCCAGCAGGGAATGGCCGCCGAGCTCGAAGAAGCTGTCGTGGACCCCCACCCGATCGAGGCCCAACAGCTCCTGCCACAGCTCGGCGAGCTCCTCTTCGCGCTCGTCGCGCGGGGCGAGATAGGGCGTGGCGAGCCCGGGCCGGACGTGGACGGAAGTGCCGGACGCGCGCGCCGCCCCGGGGGCGGGGGACGCCGGCTGCGAGGCCGGCAGGGGCGGGAGGCCCGCGGCGGCGCCGGCCGCCGCCCGCGGCTCTTCCTCCACCCAACAGCGCCGGCGCTCGAAAGGATAGGTGGGCAACGGAAGCCGGCGGCGCGCGTCGCCGTCATGGAGCGCCCGCCAGTCGAGGTCGACCCCGGCGAGCCACAGGCGGGCGCCGGCCCGCAGGAGGAACGCCTCGTCGTCCCCGCGCTCGTGGACCGAGGGCAGGGACGGCAGGGCCAGGGCGTCCTCGGCGTGGGCGCACGCCTCGTGCTGCAACGCGAGGCTCGTCAGGCTCTGGCCCGGGCCCACCTCGAGCAGGATGCGTCCGGGCTCACGCCAGAGCTCGCCCACGGCGGCGGCGAAACGCACCGGCTCGACGAGGTGGCGGGCCCAGTGCCCGGGATCGGTCGCTTCCTCCGCGCGGGTCCATTCGCCGGTCACGTTCGAGAGATAGGGGATCTCCGGCGGCCGCAGCTCGACCTCGGCAAGCCGGCGGCGGAAGGGCTCGACGATCGGCGTCATCATCGCCGAATGGAAAGCGTGGGTGGTGCGCAGCGGCCGACACAGGTGCCCGTCCTCGGAGAGGCTCGCGGCCAGGTCCCGGATCGCCGCGGGAGGTCCCGCGACGACCGTCAGCTCGGCGCCGGCGACGGCGGAGAGGGAGAGATCGGGACCGAGGCGCTCGCGCACCGCCGCGGCCGCCAGCGGCACGGCGAGCATGGCGCCCGCCGGCAGGCCGTCGATCAGCTCCGCCCGCCGCGCCACCACGGCGGCGGCGTCCTCCCAGGACATGACGCCGGCCGCCGCCGCCGCCGTGTACTCCCCCAAGCTGTAGCCGAGCAGGGCTCGCGGCTGCACGCCCCACGCCATCCACAGCCGCGCCAGGGCGGCCTCCACCGCGAAGAGGGCCGGCTGGGCGAGGCGCGTCCGCGCCAGGGGATCCGCCGCCTCCCCGCGGGGCTCGCCACGGCCGAGCATCGACCGCAGATCGGTGCCCGCCGCGCCGCCTCCCGCGGCTCGCGCGTCGCGCGCGAACAGCGCCTTCCTGACGTCCTCCCCGAGATGGGGCTCGAGGGCCTCGGCGATCTCGTCGAGAGGCTCCCGGAAAGCCGGCACCCGATCGTAGAGCCCCTTCGCCATGCCGGCGTGGTGCTCGCCGAGGCCGGGAAAGAGGAAGGCCACCGGACGCTCCGCCAGGCGCTTCACCCCTTCGAGGAGACGCTCGGGATCGCGCCCGGCAAGGGCGGCCGCGGCCTCGCCGGCGCCGGCGGCGAGCAGGGCCCGGCGATGAGGAAAGGCCCGGCGGCCCACCTGGGTGGTGAAGGCGAGGTCGGGCACGTCCTCGTCCGGGGCCGCGCGGAGGCGCCCGGCCAGACGGTCGGTGGCGGCCTCGAGGGCTTCGGGGGTGCGGGCCGAGATCAGGAGGAGGCTGCTCGACCAACGCGAAGGCGCGGCGGGCGGCGGCGCCGGGGCCTCTTCGAGCACCACGTGAGCGTTGGTGCCCCCGAGCCCGAAAGCGCTCACTCCGGCCCGGCGCGGACCGTCCTTTCGCGGCCAGTCGACGAGCGTCGTCGGCACGAAGAAGGGGCTCGTCTCGAGCTCGAGCTTGGGATTGGGCCGCTCGAAGTGCAGGCTCGCCGGGATCTGCCCGTGCTCCAGGGCGAGGACCGCTTTGATCAGCCCGGCGACCCCCGCCGCGGCGTCGAGATGTCCGATGTTGGACTTGACCGAGCCCAGGGCGCAGGTCCCGACCTCCACGCCTTCGAAGACCCGCCGCAGCGCTTCCACCTCGATCGCGTCGCCCAACGGCGTGGCGCTGCCGTGGCCCTCGACACAGCCCAGGCTCGCGGGCTCCACCCCGGCCAGGGCCAGGGCATCGGCGATCACCCGCGTCTGGCCCTGGATGCTCGGGGCGGTGAAACCGGCCTTGCCGTCGCCGTCGTTGTTGATCGCCGAGGCGCGGATCACGGCGCGGATCCGGTCACCGTCGGCGAGGGCGTCCTCAAGGCGCCTCAGAACGACGACGCCGACCCCGTTGCCGCTGACCGTGCCGCGCCCGCGGGCGTCGTAGGAGCGGCAACGGCCGTCCGGCGACTTGATGCCGCCCGTGGCGTAGAGATAGCCCCGGCGATGGGGCACGGCGATGGAGGCACCGCCGGCGAGCGCGAGGTCGGACTCGCCGCTGAGCAGGCTCTGACAGGCCAGGTGTACCGCCACCAGGGACGTCGAGCAGGCGGTCTGGACGCTCAGGCTCGGCCCCGTCAGGCCGAGCTTGTACGACACCCGGGTGGCGAGGAAGTCCTTGTCGCTTCCGAGCAGGTCGTGGTAAGCGGTCGCCTTGCCCGGGAGCAGGAAGTAGTGGACGTAATAGGAATTGGTGCTCGTCCCGGCGTAGACGCCGATCGGGCCGCCGAAGCGCTTCGGATCGCAGGCGGCGTTCTCGAGGGCTTCCCAGGAGCACTCGAGAAACAGCCGCTGCTGAGGATCGAGCAGCGAGGCTTCGCGGGCGTTGTACCCGAAGAAGGCGGTGTCGAAGAGCTCGACGTCCTCCAGCGTTCCGGAGGCCTTGACGTAGTCCGGGTCCGCCAGTTGCGCGGCCGGGACGCCCGCGGCGAGAAGCTCCTCGTCGGAGTGCTCGCGGACCGACCCGACCCCCGCCGCCAGGTTCTCCCAGAAACGCTCCACGTCGGGAGCGCCGGGGAAACGGCCGGCGAGCCCGATGACGGCGATGCCCTCGGCCTCTTCGCCGAGCGCGCCGTCACGGATCCGGTCGTCGTCCCGCGCCATGCTCAGCTTCCTCCGTCCATGCTGATGCGGACGAGCTCGTCGAGCGAGCGGTCGGGATCCGCGGCCGCCGCCGCGAAAAGCCGCCGGCAGCGCTCGGCCCAGCCTTCGACCGTCGCCCGCTCGAAGAGGTCGGTGTCCCACTCGAAACCGATCGTCAGGGTGCCGCCGGCGTCGATGCCGTTGATGGCGAGGTCCAGCATCGCCCCGGCGCGGGAGACGACGCGAGGCTCGAAGGTCACCGGCCCGAGCTCCACCCCGCCCGCGCCGCCGCCGAAGAGGCGCGCGAGCCGCGCGTCGGCGTCGTCCACCAAGGTCAGGAGCACTTGATAGAGGGGCGAGCGGCCCGAGTCGCGTTTCGGCAGCAGGCGCTCGACCAGCAACGGGAAAGGCAGGTTCTGCTTTTCGAGGGCCTCGTCCAGGACCTGCCGGGCGTGGTCGACGTGGCGGCGGAAAGTCCGCGTCCGGTCGCAGGTGCCACGGAGGACGATCGGATTGATGAAATAACCCACCGTCTTCTCGAACCGCGGCTCGGGACGCCCCGGAGCCGGCCAGCCCAGGACGACCTCGTCCCGACCGCCGATGCTCCCGAGGAGCACCTGGAAAAGCGCCAGGAGGACGACCTCGAAGCCGACGCGCTCCGCCTCGGCCAAGGCCCGAAGCCGCGCTCTCGGCTCGCCGAGCGCGAAGCGCAGGACGTCGCCCCGGAAGCGCCGGGCCGGAGGACGGGGGCGGTCGGTGGGAAGGTCGAGGGGCGGCAGGTCGGCGAGGCGTGCCGTCCAGTACGCCCATTGCTCCGCCGCACCGTCGCCGGCGAGAAAGCTCTCCTCCCAGCGCGCGAAATCTCCCGGATGGGCCTCGGGCTCGTCGAGGAAGACCTGCTCGCCCGACTCCTCGACGGCGAGGAAGAGACCCAGCTCGTCGAGCAGATGGGCGATCGAGAAGAGGTCGGCGGCGACGTGGTGGAGCGAGAAGAAAACCACCGCGTGGTCGGCGTCACGCCCGAGGACCCGCAGGCGGACCACCGGTCCGTTCTCGAGATCGAAGGGGGTCTGGGCTTCGCGCGCGAGCCGCTCGTCGACCTCGGCCTCGCTCCAGGCGGCGGCGTCGACCTCCTCGAAGTCGATGGCGCGGCGCGGCTGGATCCATTGCCAGGGCCGCCCTTCGACCATCGGGTAGGTCGTACGCAGGACCGCGTGCCGGTCGGCCAGGGCCTGGAAGGCCCGCCGCCAGGTGGCGCCGGACAAGGGGGGCGTCACCCGGCCGGCGTACCTCAGGTTGTACGCCGTCAGGCTCGGCGCCAGCTTCTGGAGGAACCAGAGGGCACGCTGGCCGTAGCTGGGCGGAAAAAGCTCACCTGGACCGGAAGTTCCGACCTCCATCGTCTCCACCTCAATCTCACGTGCGCCGGATTCTACACCGGCGGGCGCCATCCGGGAAGAGGCAGCTTTCAAGTGGGTGTAACGATGCAAAGCGACCTCCGCGTCGCGGCTGTACGAGGCTCGGCGCTTGCCACCGTCCGTGTCTCACGGTCTCACGCCCTAAGGGGATGAGACCGTGAGACAAACCGTCTCACGGCGTGAGAGAGCGATGAGACGCAGAGCCCAAACCCCGCGGGAAATCTGGCTGCACGGCGTCTCACGGCGTGAGGCAGGCGTGAGAATCCGGTGTCTCACGGGGGTGCTGAAAACGAACCCCGTTTCCTGGACCGCGGCTCGGACTTGACCTTGCCACCCTTGCCGGGAGCCGCGTCCCTGACGAGCACAGGCCCTGCGGTCGTCAAGGATAACCCGTCCCTGACGAGCACAGGCCCTGCGGTGGTCAAGGACTGATCCGTCCCTGACGAGCACAGGCCCTGCGGTCGTCCGCCGTCGCATCGAAGCGAGTCCGGCCGACGAGGTCGAAGCGCACCCGGATCGACATTGCGCACGCGCGAGGCGAAGCGAGCCGTCAGGCACCCCCCTTTGAAAAAGGGGGACAGGGGGGATTTCCGCAGCCCTGCGGTCATGAAGGACGAATTGCCGTTGAGGACCACAAGCCCTGCGGTCAGGACGCGAGTACCGCTGCAATACTCAGCGCCGAGCGACCGAGCCCGCTTCCTCGCGGCCGCAGAGCGCGATCTCGGTCTCGGTGCCGACGCAGAGCGCCAGCAGGTCGCTTTCCGAAAAGCCTGGGCCGCGCACGATGCGCGGCGTCAGCACCAGGACGACCTCGCCCGGGCCGGCGGGAAGGTCGAAGCGCGACGCCAGCCACGAGCCCGTCTCGCCCGTCGCCGGCTTTTGCAGCCCCGCCACGAGGACGCCGTCGCCGCTGCGGATCCGCATCCCGGACTCGACGTTGCGGCTGCTGGTCGCCGGCGGGCCGCCGCGGGTGGCGTCGGTGGCGGCCACCGCCACCTCGAGCGTGACCTCGTCGCTGGCCGCGTGGACCCGCGGCTCGACCTTGAGCTCGAAGCCGACGTTGATGAAGGAAACGTCGGTGCCGGCCGAGGCGATCGCCAGCTTGTCCTCGAGGACCCAACGGCCGCTGTCGCCGTCGAGCACGCTCAGCTCCTGGCCGGTCAGGCGGCGCGCCGACCGCATCAGCGCCGCCCGCTCTTCAGCCGCGATGGGGTTGGCCTCGGCGCTCCAACGCGCGAGCGCGTCGGAGTCCAGGAAGAGCAGGTCGACCCTGACGGCCACCTCCCCCCGCGGCTTGTCGACCCGCCGCAGGATCTCCCCGATCACCTCGACCTTGGCGGCCGTGTCGCGCACGACGAGGCTGTTGAGGCCCTCGTGGGCCACGACGCTCTTGGCGCCCACCATCGTCCGGACGAGGGTCATCGCGTCCGGAAGCGGCAGGTTCTCGAGGTGAAAGGTGCGGACCACCTGTTTCTCGTAGGTGCGCCGCATCTGCGGCGTGTCCTCGGCGATGAGGACCGTGCCCTCGTCGAGCGCGGTGGCGAAGTGACCGGCGGCGCGCGTCAAGGTGTCGAGGGCGCGGTCGGCGCGGACGTCCTCCAGCTCGATGAAGATCCGGCGGTCCCTGAGCTCGGGATCGAAGATCACCTTGACGCCGGCGGCCTTGCCCCAGGCCCGGTAGACGTTGACGGCCGGCGTCGGCTCCGGGAAGTCGAGGTCGACGGGCTTGTCGAGGTCGGGGGCGGAAGTCGAAGCGCCGGCGGCGGCGACGGTCAGCAGCAAGATACACGTCGAACGTAGGAGTGAACGCATTGCGAGTCCTCCGGTTGGCGAAAGCGGTTTGTCGGGGATGGCTGATCGTGGTGGCCACCACGTGCGTTTCTATTCATCGTTTACGGAGATAGGATCAGGAGCGTTGGGACGCACGATGATCGCCGAGACGATGATCGCCGAGACGCCGCGCCTGGTGCTGCGCC
>DASWHY010000276.1:0-3374 GCA_036397955.1 Thermoanaerobaculia bacterium
GAGGGCCGGCGATGGGCGCCGTCGGGCGCATCGCGCTCTCCGGCGAGCTGGACCTCGCGGTCGCCATCCGCACCGCCGTCGCGGCGCGCGGCCGGGTGGCCTACCACACCGGGGGCGGGATCGTCGCCGACTCGGACCCCGAGGCGGAGCTCGAGGAGACGCGGGTCAAGGCGCGCGCCTTCCTCACCGCGCTGGGCTGGCCGGAGGCGGGCGCCTGGTGAGCGCGGCCTGGTGGAACGGCCGCCTGGTCGCGGTGGAGGAGGTCGCGCTCTCTCGCGACGACGCCGGCTTCCTCCACGGCGACGGCCTCTTCGAGACCTTGCGCGTCGACGGCGGCCGCGTGCGCGACCTCGACGCCCACCTCGACCGCCTGCTCGCCAGCCTGCCGCGGATCGACCTCGCGATCCCCGAGCGGCGCCGGGCGCTGGCGGCGGCGGTGCGGGCGGTGGCCAAAGCGGCGCCACGCCCGGCGGCGCGGCTGCGGATCACGGTGACGCGCGGCGTCGCCGGGGTGCCGACCCGCCTCGTCACCGCCGTGCCTTACGACCCGCCGTCGCGGGCGGCGTACCGCGAAGGCGTCGCCGCCGTGGTGCTCCACGACCCGCGCCTCGAGACGCGCGGCGCGCTCGCCGGCCTCAAGAGCCTCTCCTACGGCGCGCACGCGCTGGCGCAGCGCCGCGCCCGCGCCGCCGGCGCCTGGGAGGCGCTCCTGCTCGACCACGACGGCCTGCTCCTCGAGGGCTCGCGCAGCAACGTGATCCTGGTGCTGGAAGCGGGGCGGGCCTACACCCCACCGGCCGCCGAAGGGTGCGTCCCCGGCACCGTCCGCCGCCGCCTGCTCGAGGCCGGGCTGATCGACGAGGGGGAGGTCTTCGACGACGACCTCCCGGCCGCGAGCGAGGTGCTGCTGACGAACAGCCTGGTGGGCGTACTGCCGGTCGGCCGGATCGGCGAGCGGCGGTGGGCCCCGGGCCCCGTCGCCCGGCGGCTGCGCGCCGCCTTGCGGCGCTGACCTGACAGCCCGACCCGGCCCGGCGGTACACTGCGCCCCACGATGAAGATCCCCGGCCTGATCCTCAAGCAGCTCTACACCCTCGGCAGCCTCGAGAACTTCGAAGACGGCGTCCGCTTCGCCCTCAAGAACCGCCTCTCGGACGCCACCGTCACCCGCATCGCCGAGGTGCGCGTGGACGGCCGCGAGGTGCCGCCGTCGCGGCTCACCCTCGACTTCGACGGCCAGTCGCTGCCGGCGGCGCAGGTGACGGCGGCGAACGCGGTCCCCTTCCCGCTGTCGCGGGTGGTGCGCATCCGCGCCGGCATCGACCCGCTGCCGAAGGGGCCGCACGAGATCGCCCTCGCCTTCGAGGCCACGCCCTTCGGCGCTCTCGCCTTCAAGGTCAAGGACGCGATCGCCGAGGAGCCGGCCAAGCGCACCACCGTCCCCTACAGCAAGGAGGACAACTACAGCCGCGAGATCGTCGCGCGGCGGCAGCGCTTCGTCGAGGAGTACGCCGGCGTCAAGCTCCAACACATCGACAAGTTCTCCTTCGAGCCGTCGGCCACCAAGGGGAACATCGAGAACTTCACCGGCGTGGCGCAGGTGCCGATCGGCTTCGCCGGGCCGATCAAGGTCAACGGCGAGCACGCGCAGGGGGAGTTCCTGGTGCCCCTCGCCACCGCCGAGGGGACACTCGTCGCCTCCTACAACCGCGGCATCAAGGTGCTCAACCTCGCCGGCGGCGTGATGTGCACGGTGGTCGGCGACAAGATGCAGCGCGCGCCGGTCTTCGTCTTCGACAACGCGCGGCACGGGCGCGACTTCGAGCAGTGGATCGACGAGAACATGGACGAGATCCGCGAGCAGGCCGAGGCGACCTCCAGCGTCGCCAAGCTGACCTACATCGACCGCTACCTGGCGAACCGCTTCGTCTTCCTCCGCTTCAACTACACGACCGGCGACGCCGCCGGCCAGAACATGGTCGGGCGCGCCACCTTCGCCGCCTGCTCCTGGATCCTCGAGAACGCGCCGAACATCCGCCACTTCTACCTGGAGTCCAACTTCGCCACCGACAAGAAGGCCTCGCAGGTCAACATCATGCGCACCCGCGGCAAGCGGGTGACCGCCGAGTGCGTCATCCCGCGCGACGTGCTGATCCAGCACATGCGGGTCGATCCCGAGACCCTCCACTTCCACTCCAACGTCGCCAACGTCGGCGCCTTCATGTCGGGCGCCAACAACAACGGCTGCCACTCGCCGAACGGCATCACCGCGATGTTCATCGCCACAGGGCAGGACGTGGCGAACGTCTCGGAGTCCTCGGCGGGAGTGCTCTACACCGAGGTGACGCCCAAGGGCGACTTCTACATCTCGCTCACCATCCCCTCGCTCATCGTCGCCACCTACGGCGGCGGCACCGCCCTCCCCACCCAGCGCGAGTGCCTGGCGATCCTGGACTGCGTCGGCAAGGGGAAGGTCAAGAAGTTCGCCGAGATCGTCGCCGGCGTCGCGCTCGCCGGCGAGATCTCCCTGGGCGCCGCGATCTCCTCCCTCGACTGGGTGTCGAGCCACGAGCAGTACGGGCGGAACCGGTAGTAGGCTCCTACGCGGAGGACGGCACCCGATGACTCAACACTTCCACGTCCTTCTCGAATGGGATTCCGAAGCGGGCGCCTGGGTGACTTACGTGCCAGCGCTGAATGGGCTTTCGACCTTCGGCGAGACAAAGGAAGCGGCGCTCGCGGCGACGCGCGAGGCGATCGCCGGCTACATCGAAGCAGCCGAGAAAGAAGGCATCCCGCTCCCCGAGCCCGCGGAGTTGATCGAGATCGAGGTCGCGGTGGGTTGAGCCGACCGCCCCAGGTCACGGGCAGAGCGATCGTCGCCGCTCTGCAGCGCGAGGGGTTTGTTGGCCGCAGCCTGAGCGTAGCGCGTGGGCTACGCCCCGGGCGTTCTCGGGCGGGCGTCCCGAATTCCGTTCTGAGGCAATGGAGAACCCGGGTCTACAAGCCGCGCCGAGAGCACGTCGGCATCGCGCCTCACTTGCACGGCCTTCTCGGGGTTGCCGAGGATCTGCCAAGTTTCGGCTAGCAGCGCGAGTGCGTCGCGCTCTGCCCAGACGTAGCCGCAATCCCGCGCGAGCCGCAAGCCGGGTTCCAGATCGTCCTGGGCGCGCTGAGCGGCTTCCTTCAGAACCTCCCCCGAGCCGCCATCCGCGCGCGCGCGCGCTCGATCGAGGCTGAGGCGCGCGCGCAGCACCAGGGCGTCGGCATGGTCGAGGCGCATGTGCCGAGGCGCGGCCAAACGCAGCGCTTCCTCGACCGCACTCCAGGCGTCGGCCCAACGACGGCGCAGGCGGTCGAGCTCAGCGGAAGCG
>DASWHY010000277.1:0-2375 GCA_036397955.1 Thermoanaerobaculia bacterium
TCCGGAAGCTTCCGCACCGAGTCCGGAAGCTTCCGGACCGCCTCGGGAAGCTTTCGCAGCTCGTCGGGAAGCTTCAGCAGCCGCCCCCGGAGCCTTCCGTCCTCTTCGTGAGACGTCGTGGGCCTGCTGTAAAGTCTTCGGCATCGACGTCCTCCTGTTCCTGGCCGGCGGCCTGATCCTCGGCGCGCTGGCGCGGTGGTGGCGGCCGGAGGTGTCTTGGCGGGCGGTGGGCGGGTATCTCCTCCTCGCCTTCGCCTTCTACGCCGTGCCGCTCGCCACGTCGGCGAGCCAGGCGGCGACGGACATCGCCTACCTCCACCTGCCGTGGAAGGAGACGCTCGAGGAGCCGGTCCAGCCGGGCAACCCCACCCTCTCCGACGTGCCGCTCCAGATGCTGCCGTTCCGCAGCCTAGTGCGGGCGCGCCTGCTGGCGGGCGAGGCGCCGCTCTGGGCGCACGAGCTGGGGACCGGGCAGCCGCTCCTCGGCAACGCGCAGTCGGCGCCGTTCGCGCCGCTCCATCTGCTGGCCCTGCCGCGGCCCGCGCTCGCAGCGCTGACGGTGACCGCCGCCTGGCAGATGCTCGTCGGGCTCCTCCTCCTGCACGCCCTTCTCCTGCGGCTGGGCGCGGGGGGCATGGGGGCCGCCTTCGGCGCCGTCGCCTTCGCGCTGTCGAGCTACGCGGTGGCCTGGGCCTACCACCCGCTCGGCGCGGTCGCCGCGTGGGTGCCCGGCGTGTTGCTGGGCGTGGTCCTCCTGCGGCGCGGCGAGCGCGGCGGCTTCGCCGGCCTGGTCGCCTGCGGCACGGCGGCGACGCTGGCCGGGCACCCCGAGAGCCTCGCCAACGCGGCACTGGCGAGCGCGGCGGTGACGGTGGCGCTCTTGCTGCTGCGCGCGCCGAACCGCTTGGGCGGAGGCAAGCTCCGCCCCTACATGGGGAATGCGAGCTTTTTGGCTCGTCTCGTAGCGGCAGCGGTCCTGACCTTCGCGCTCTCCGCGCCGGCGCTGCTGCCGTTCGTCGAGACGCTGGCGGCGAGCGAGCGCTGGGAGGCGGTGCACCGCAACCCGAACATCGTCCAGCCCGCCCGGCCTTCACCGGCCACCTTCCTGCCCATCGTGCAACCGCTCGTTCACGGCAGCCCACGCGAAGGGACCTGGCGCGGCCCGATCAACTTCAACGAGCTGTGCACGGTGTGGGCTGGGCTTGCGGCTTTGGCGGTCGCGGCGGCGGGGGCCGTCGTGCTGCGCGGCCGGGTGCTGGCCGTTCTGCTCGGCGGCGGCTTCGCGCTCGCCGCCGCGTTGCGCGTGCCGCCGTTCTTCGAGGCGGTGCAGGCGCTACCGCTCCTCGGCCACGGCGCCCACGGCCGCCTGCGCCTCCTCTGGGTCCTCGCCGTGGCGGTGGCGGCCGGCCTCAGCCTCGAGCCCCTGGCCCGCCGGCGCGGCGGCGCGATCGCGGGCGCCCTCGCTTTCGCGCTCCTAGGCGGCGCCGTCGCGGCGCTCCCGCAGCCCGGCGGCTCTTCGTGGACGCGCGCCTGGTGGCTGGCCGCCCTAGGCGGTGCGGCCGCCTGCCTCGCCGCCCTCCTCGTCCCACGCCTCCGCGCCGCCTTCCCGAAGGTGGCGCTCGGCGCGCTCGCGGTCGAGCTGTTCCTGCTCGGTGTCCGCTTCCACCCGGCGCTCGACCCGCGCTTCGACCTCTCCCCACCGCCGGTCGTCGCCTGGCTCGCCGAGCGGGCGCGCGAGGGGACGCCCCACCGGGTGCTCGCCGTGGGCCGCGACCTGATGCCCAACCTCGCGTCCCTCCACGGCATCTGGGACGCCCGCGCCCACGACCCGATGGCCCCCGCCGCCCCCAGCGCCTTCATCGGCGCCCGCCTCCGCCCCCACCACAAAGTCGGCCGCCTAGTCCTCCACGGCACCCGCCGCGATCCGGGACTCGAAAACTACCTAGGCGTCCGCTACCTCCTAACCCGCCACCGCGCCCGCGTCCCTCCCCCCTGGCGCTCCGTCTTCAACCACCAGGGGGGGCGGGTGTGGGAGAACCCCGAAGCGCTGCCGCTCTTCTTCCTACCGGCGCGTGTCGAGTCAGCGGGGAATCAGCAAGAGGCGCTAGCGCGAGCGCGCGCCAACCCCGACTTCGCGGCGACGGGCGTCATCGAGAGGCAAGCACCCGCCGGCGCGCAGCACGGCACGGTGCGGATCGCCCGCGTGCGGCCGAACGGCTTCGAGCTGACCGTAGAAGGGCTGGGTGGGGCAGTGGTCTCGAGTGTCAGCCACGCCCGAGGCTGGCGCGCCACCCTCGACGGCAACTTCCTCCCCCTCCTCCGCGCCAACGGTGCCTTCCTAGCCTTCGCCGCCCCGCCCGGCCGTCACCGCGTCG